>JAPKZO010000031.1 GCA_026393755.1 Acidobacteriota bacterium | reverse complement strand
CTCGACCCGCTTCGTCCCGATCCCCTCCGCCCCGCAGGTCGACGTGTCTCTGCTCGCGACGTCGCCGCCGCCGCACGCGCCAGTCGTCTGTGCCGATCGCCCGCTGCGGCCCCGGCAACACCTCGGTTCCGAAACGGCTGAGACAGGCGCACGTCATATTGTCGGGAGACTCACGCTAGTGGTAGAATCACAGCCGCCGGTGGCGTGGAGCCAGCCGGGAGAGGCTCTGCCATGGCGAGGCAATGCCCCCAGGTCCTTTCATACAATCTGTGGCCGCGGCGTCTCAGAGAGCGCCGTGGTCGCGTCTGCCGCACGCTCGCCCTGGTCGGTTGACCGGGCGATGGCAGACAGACGAGTCGAGGAGACAGCATGAAGAAGTTTGTGTACCTTGCGGTGGCCGTCATGGCCCTCGCGCTGATTGTCGGCCCGGCGGTGGCCAACGCGCAGACACCGCCGACCACGGTCATCCTGAAGGGCAACCCGATGGGTGGCGTCAAGTTCGACCATGCCGCGCATCAGAAGGTCGTGGGCGATAAGTGCGACACCTGCCATCATGCATCGAAGCCCGAAAAGGCGATGAAGGGCAAGCAGGAGAAGTGCCAGAACTGCCACACTAAGGAAGCCACGGCGCCGATGAAGACCACGACGAAGCTCGCGTTCCACGACGCGATGGCAAAGAAGGGCACCTGCATCGACTGCCACGCGAAAGCGACCGGCAAGAAGGTCCCGACCTCGAAGTGCATGGACTGCCACAAGAAGGAAAACGCCTAATCGCCTAAGCGATCAGCGAAAGCTGTGCCGGGGTGGATCAGGTTTTCTGACCTGGCCACCCCGGAGTTCTGTACCAAAGGAAATCTCAGGCGGATGGCTTGCCAAGCCGTAGCTCGGTGCGGCAGGAAGTGAGCGAAGGCTGGTGCGCCCTGCCCGCCTTCGTTCATCGAGATCCCGAACTGATGAACTTCGGCGCGCTTGGATGGTTTACCAGCCGTAGCTCGGTGCGGCAGGAAGTGAGCGAAGGCTGGTGCGCCCTGCAAGACTCGAACTTGCGACCTTCTGGTTCGTAGCCAGACGCTCTATCCAACTGAGCTAAGGGCGCGCACTGAGGGATCCAACACGCGCTCGCGCGCACGCCGGAATCATTAATTATAGCCTACTTCCCCGGCCGCGTCAGCCCGTGTCCCATCGGGAAGAGGCCCGGAAGCGAGATGGGCAGCTTGCCGCCAATCGGAATGTCGCCCGCGAGTCCTCGCGCTGCCGCACGCTCCGTGAAATCAGAGAACTCGTAGCTCACCAGCACGGCCGGCAGTTTGGGCAGGGCCAGCGCCGTGTAGGGATTGCCGAACAGCACCGTGACGAACGGCTTGTTCTGGGCGGCAATCGCGTCGAGCAGCGCCACTTCTGGCGCGCCCAGATCCATGCGGCCACTCGACGACGCAATGCGCACGAAGACACCGGCAATGACGACGTCGGCCCGCCGCGCCAGCGCGCGCACGAGCTCGTACTCAGACGCGGTGGTCCTGTCCGTGATCTCAATGGACGTCAGGTTGGGCCACCGCTGCTTCAACTCCGGGATGATCGCGCGGCTCGGCACGCTCTCGCGCCACCCGCTCGCGTAGTCGAGCACCGACAGATACAACACGTTCGCCTCGCGCCCGGCCTTGATCGGCACGAGATGGCGATCGTCCTTGATGAGCGTGAGCGCCCGCTCGTTGATCTCCTGAGCCACCTTCGCATGCTCGCGCCCGCCGAACTTCCCTGAAATCGCCGCGACGTCGATCAGACGATTCACATGCAGCCCGAGCCTGGCCTTGGCACGCAGGATTCGCTCCACCGAAGCGTCCAGTTGCGCGGCGCTGATTTCACCGGCCTGCACCGCCTTCTTGATGCCCTTGAACGCCAGGTCGTCGTCTGGCGAATGCAGCACGACGTCCACGCCGGCCTTCACGGCCATCGCGGCCGCTTCGTCTGGCGTCCATCCCTTCGAGATGGCACTCATGGACATCGAATCGGTGAAGATGAGGCCGTTGAACTTGAGCTCGTTGCGCAGCAGGCCGGTCAGAATGGGCCGGCTCAGCGTCGCGGGTATGCCGGGCGCCGGGTCGAGTGCGGGCAGGATGATGTGCGTCGACATCACGGCGTCCACGCCCGCGTCGATGGCGGCCTTGAAGGGCACCAGCTCCACCTTGTCGAGCCGCTCGCGTGGGTGCGAGATCACTGCCAGGCCAAGATGCGTGTCGACGTTGGTGTCTCCGTGGCCCGGAAAGTGCTTCACTGTGGCGAACACGCCGGCCGATTGGATGCCGCGGATGTACGCCAGCGCCATCTCCGAGACCAGCGCCGGATCCTCCCCGAACGAGCGGATGTTGATGATGGGATTACGCGGATTGTTGTTGACGTCTACGACCGGGTAGAAATCTACGTTGACCCCCACCGCTCGCGCTTCGATCGCCGACACTTCGCCGGCCTTGAAGGCGAGTTGCGGATCGCGCGTCGCGCCGATCGCCATCGCCCGCGGCAGACGCGTGGCGCCATTCAGAATGTACGCGGCCCCACCTTCGAAATCGGCCGTCGTCAGCAACGGAATCGCCGATTCAGATTGCAGGGCGTTCAGCAGCACTGCCGCCGCGTACGGGTCGCCCTTGCGCGAGGCGTTGCCGCCGCCCCACACCGGGTTCAGCATCACTTGCGGCATCGCCTCGCCGCCACCGAACACGTGGAACGCACCGATCTTCAGGTCGCGCACCAGGTGCAGCAGCCGCTCGTACTCCTCGGAGTCGGCGCTCAAGTAGGTGGCGTTGATCGAAGATTCGATCAGCTGCCCGACTTTCTCATCGAGTGTCATCTTCTTCAGCGTGCGCTGGACCCAGAGTTCGGCCTCCTTCTGCCGCTTCTCGGCCGCCCGGGCGTCGAGTTTCGCCTGCTTGACTGTGTCGGCCTTGGCCTGCCCGGCCGGATCGGCTTTCGCCGGCTCGAACGGGCCGGCGGAGAGTGCCAGAAGGCTGATGGAGATGAACAGCGCGGTGAGAAAGGCAAAGCGTTTCATGGCGTCTCCCGGAACAGATGCCGAATGGTACACCACTCGCCCACCTGGCCACCCCGCCCCGGTATAATCGGCCCATGGGACACATCGAACACAAGGTGCTCTCGCCGTCGGTCGCCAACTGTTTCATCCTCACGATCAGCGATACGCGCACCGAGGCCACCGACACGAGCGGACGAGTCATTTCCGGTCTGCTGTTCGCCGCAGGGCACCAGGTGACGGGCCGGAAGATCGTCCGCGACGAGCCCGAGGAGGTCCTCGCCGCCCTCACTGGGCAGTTGAATACGCCGGACGTGCAAGTGATCATCACCACAGGCGGTACCGGCATCACCGCCCGGGACACAACCTACGAGACGATCGTCAGCCTGCTCGACAAGCGCCTCGACGGATTCGGGGAACTCTTCCGCATGTTGAGCTACCAGGAGATCGGATCGTCCGCAATGATGAGTCGGGCGGTCGGCGGTCTTGCGAAAGGCAAGATCATTCTCTCACTCCCCGGCTCGGAGGCGGCCGCGCGGCTGGCGATGACGAAACTGATTCTGCCCGAGCTTGGGCACCTTGTGCGCGAGGTCTCGCGATGAGCAGCAACCGGATGCGCCCGATCCGCAAGACGATCTCGCTTGATGACGCGCGTGCGCTGATCGCAAAGGCGATCACGCCTCTCTCGCGGACCGAGCGGGTGCGACTCGATCTCGCCGATGGTCGGGTCATTTCGACACCGATCCAGGCCGCGACTGATGTGCCGCCGTTTGCGCGGGCCGCGATGGATGGGTATGCCGTGCTGGCCGCGGACACATTCGGGGCCGGCACGCACAGCGCCCGTGTGTTGCGCTGGATCGAAACGGTCTTCACCGGCCAGGTGCCGAGGTTCGCGATTGGGACCGGTGAATGCACGGAAATCGCCACCGGAGCCCCCGTGCCCGCAGGTGCCGACGCGGTCGTGATGGTGGAAGACACCGAGAAGGACGCCGACGGCACGGTGAGGATTTTCGGCCCGGTCTATCCCGGTCAGAACGTGACGCGGCAAGGGGCCGACATCATGTCTGGCCAGACCGTGCTCAACGCGGGCGACGTCTTGAATCCCAGCCGGATCGGCGCCCTCGCCGCGCTCGGGATCCTCCACGTCGACGTCTATGCCCAACCCCGCGTGGCGATCCTCTCCACGGGCGACGAGGTGGTCGATCTCGGAACGCCACTCACGCCGGGACACATCTACGACATCAACCGGTACACACTGGCCGCCGTGCTTCGCCAGCACGGAGCGCTGCCGGTGCCGCAGCCGACCGCATCCGATTCGATTGCCGATCTGACCCGCGCGCTGGAATTGAGTCTCGCCGAGGACGTCGTGCTCTTTTCCGGCGGAAGCTCGGTCGGCGAGCGCGATCTCATCCTCGACGTGGTCGGGCAGATGGGCGAAGTCGTGTTCCACGGCATCGCGGTCAAACCGGGCAAGCCCACGCTGTTCGGCGTAATAGAAGGAACGCCGGTGTTCGGCATGCCCGGCTATCCCACCTCCTGCCTCTCGAATGCCTACATGCTGCTCGTGGCACCGATTCGCACGATGGCGCACCTGCCGGCGTGGACGCCGCGCGCGATCCAGTTGCCGGTCGGCCAGCGCATCGTATCCACGACCGGACGGCACCAGTTCTACACGGTGAGAATCGTCGACGGGCAGGCCATGCCCGCGTTCAAGGCCTCGGGCGACATCACCAGCATGTCGCAGGCCGATGGCTACATCGAGATTCCTCCCCAGATTGACATCGTCGAGAAGGGTCAACTGATTGACGTGAAGCTGTTTTGACCCCTGGTAGCCCGTGGTGAAGCTTGGAGCGGGCCGCTAGGCAGAATCAATGACGTTGTAGAGCGTGTCCCGTTCGACCGGATCGCGGCCGGCGGCGCGGATCACCGCTTGGATCTGCTCCGGCGTCATGCCATCCGGCGTGGTGGCGCCGGCCATCTTGTAGATCTTCTCTTCCTGCACTGTGCCATCCATGTCGTCCACGCCAAACCAGAGCGCGGTCTGCGCGACCTCGACGCCGGTGGCGACCCAGAACGCCTTGATGTGCGCCACGTTGTCGAGCATCAGCCGCCCGACCGCGTGCACGCGCAGCGTGTCTGAGGCCGATGGCGCCGGCAACTTGTGCATCTGGTTGTTGTCGGGATGGAACGCGAGCGGAATGAACGCCTGAAGCCCGCCGGTCTCGGCCTGCAGCGCTCGAATGCGCAGCATGTGATCCACGCGTTCCTCGATCGTCTCGATGTGCCCGTAGAGCATCGTGATGTTGGATCGCATGCCCAGCTGGTGAGCGAGCCGGTGAATGGCGAGGAACCGATCGGCGTCGCACTTGTCGGCACAGATCTTCTTCCTCACGCGATCGGCGAACACCTCGGCTCCGCCGCCCGGCAGCGAATCGAGACCCGCCGCCGCGAGTTCGCGAAGAACGCGCTCGTCGGTCATCGAAAAGAGGTCCGCGAAAAAGGCAATCTCCACCGCCGTAAAGCACTTCAAGTGCACATCGGGCCGGATGCGCTTCAGCCCGCGCAACAGGTCGAGGTAGTAGCTGAACGGCAGATCCGGGTGCAGGCCGTTGACCACGTGCACTTCAGTGATCGACTCCCCCGCGTGCCGGCGCAGCGTCTCCCACACCTGCTCGAGCGAGAGCGTATACGCGTCCTTGTCACCCGGCATCAGCCGCGCAAACGAGCAGAACAGGCAGTTGGCCACGCAGACATTGGTGGCTTCGAGCTTGATGTTGTGGTTGTAGAACGTGGTGTTGCCGTGCCGCTTCTCGCGCTCGCGATTGGCGAGCCAGCCCAGCGCAAACAGATCCCCGCACTCGAACAGGCGTACGCCGTCCTGCAGGCTGAGCGCCTGTCCGGCATCCAGCTTGTCTCTGATGTCGGCAAGCCCCGCGCGCGTGACTCTCTCTTCCCCGAACATGCTGTCAGATCTTGTCATGCTATACTTCGGTCTGACAAATCGTGCTCCGGTCGAGCGACCAGGGAAGTTGGGTGTAAAACCCACACGGTCCCGCCACTGTAAGCGGGGAGCGCGCGCATCAGCGGCAGTCTGACATCAGACTGCCCGTCACGGCGCCAGACGGGCGCGGGAAGACGTGATGCGAGCGCGACGATCCGCAAGTCAGGAAACCTGGCGAATCGACCTCTGACGTAACTCCTCTGCCATTTCCCGCCCATCGGGATCGCTGGCAGAACCGTTCGGTGCGAGGTCACACCGACAGGAGGTGAGATGATCCGTTCGCTTTCTTCCCTGATCCTTATTGCGGCGCTGTGCGTGTGGCCGACGTCTGCAATCGCCGGTCCCGCGCGGCCGCAAGTCGTCAAGGGCCACGTGCTGGACCCGCAAGGCTATCCAGCCGCTCGCGTCAGCGTCCTCATCCGCTCAGCTGCCGGACACGTTCGTCAGACGGACGCTGATGCCGAAGGCGTGTTTGCGTTCGAAGACGTGGCTCCTGGCGTGTACGACATTCTGGTGCCAGTCGACGGCTTCCGCGCCGATCCGGTGAGCGTGGCCGTTGGGGACCAGACGCCGCGGGACATTCCGATCACGCTGCACCTGTCGGGCGTCACCGAAACGGTGGTGATCTCGGCGGGCTACGTCGACACCTTGCTCTCCGAGGCCCCGGGAAGCGTTACCACGCTCACCAGCGCCGACCTCTCGTCACGCCAGATCACGACTGTGGCGCAGGCTCTTCAGATGGTTCCAGGCTTCTCGGTCGCCCCCACGGGCGGCGCAGGCAGCCTGACGTCGCTCTTCCCGCGGGGCGGCGACTCGGACTACACGCTGGTTCTGCTCGACGGCGTCCGCCTCAACAGCATGGGAGGCGGGTTTGATTTCGGCCACCTCGAGACGGCCGGGCTCGACCAGCTGGAAGTGGTGCGCGGTCCACAGAGCGCGGTCTTCGGGGCGGATGCGATCGGCGGCGTCATTCAGCTTCGCTCGAAGATTGGCGGCCGGCCTTCGGTCTCCGGCGCACTCGAAACCGGCGGGTACGGCACGAATCGGCTGACGCTGGGCAGCACAGGCTCGGTCGGATTGTTCAGCTGGGGCGCGCACGTCGATCGCTCTTCGAGCGACGGCTGGACGGATGTGGCGCCCGGCACGACTGATCGCGTCACCAACGACAACGATGCGGCCTCTGCAGTGGCGTTGGCAACAGGCTGGACGCTGTCGAATCGCTCGACGCTGCGCGTTGACGCCCGATTCGGCACCGACGACCGCGGCTATCCCGGTCCGTTCGGCTCGAACCCGATTGGCGCGTTCGCGGGCATCGATCGGATTTCCCGGGGCCGCAACAATGATGGCCTCGGCACGGTCGCGTTCACGCACGCATGGGGATCTCGGAGCACGCTCAGGATCCAGACCGCGTATGCGGACCGGCGCTCCGCCTTCACCAGCGCATGGGGCGACTCGTCGGCCCGGACGCGCCGGCTCACCGCGCATGCGCAGGTGGATCATGCGTTCTCCCCCCAAGTTGCCACGTCGGCCGGCGTTGATCTGACCGGCGAGCGCGGTGACAGCACGTACATCGTCGGCCCCGCCGGCGGGATGGTGCCTGTGCGGCGGCAAGTTGCCGGCGTCTTTGCAGAAGGCCGATTCCGGTCATCGTCTCGCCTGGTGGTGACGACGGGCGTGCGTGTCGAAGACATCGTCAGAAGATCGCTCGAGCCCGATCCGCTCGCCTACTCGCCTCGACCGGCAATGGCAGAGGATCGGGTCGTCTCCGTCAATCCGCGGATTGCCGCCGGCTACTTCGTGCGGACGTCCGGCGAGAGCGGGGGCAACTGGACGCGGGTTCATGCGACGGCGGGAACCGGCATCAGGCCGCCAGACGCACTGGAGATCGCGTTCACGGACAACCCGGGACTTAAGCCGGAACGCAATCGCAGCGTGGACGCCGGTCTCGAACAGTCGCTGCTGGGCGGCTTGCTGGTCGTCGATGCGACCGCCTTCGTCAATCGCTACGAGGATCTGATCGTCGCGGTGGGCGGCCCCATCAAGGATTTCAGTCGCTTCAGGACCGACAACATCTCCAACGCCCGGGCGCACGGCATCGAGGCCTCGGCGGCGCTGCGCACACGCGGAGGGCTCGAGATCCGCGCCGGTTACACCTGGCTCGACACGGCCATTCTGGCCGTCGACCGGTCGCCGCTGGTGGCGCCTCCGCCCTTCAGCGTCGGCGATCCGCTCGTGCGCCGGCCCCGTCACCAGGCCAGTCTCAACATCGTATGGGCCCGGGGACCTGTGACGGCGTACGCGCGAGTCGGCGGGCGGAGCCGCATGCTTGACGTGGAGCCGTCCTGGGGCGCGCTCTATGGCGGGCTGTTCAACGCGGCGGGGTTTGCCGTCGCCGACACGGGCATCTCGCTCGCCATCCGGCGCGGCATCAGCATCATCGCGCGTGTCGACAATCTCCTGGATCGCCAGTACGAAGCCGTGCTGGGCTATCCCGCACCTCGCCGCTCCTTCACCGTCGGAGTGCGCTTTGCTCCGCGCCGATAACGTCACCTACGTCCACGGGATCCACGGGCCGACCGGCGCTGGCGCCGGCACGAATGACGTGTTGCCAGGGGTCCGGCGCGTCTCGATGGCTGTCGAGCGCGGCGCTGTGGTTGGCCTGCTCGGTCCCAACGGCTCCGGCAAGACGACACTGCTGCGTGTGCTGGCCGGGATGCTCGGTCCCACCGAGGGACGTGTCACCCTTGATGGCACCGACATTGGCGCGCTCACCAGGCGGGCGCTCGCCCGCCGGATTGCCGTCGTGCCCCAGGAAACGCATCTGGCCTTCGACTACACCGTCGGCGAAGTGGCGCTGATGGGACGCTATCCACACCTGGGCCCGTTCGAACTGGAGGGTCCGCGCGACCTGAGCATTGCGCGTGACGCGCTGGCGGCGACAGGGACAGTGGATCTCGAACATCGATCCTTCGCGACTCTCTCCGGCGGCGAGAAGCAGCGGGTCGTGATCGCCAGCGCCCTGGCGCAGCAAGCCGACATTCTCCTGCTCGACGAGCCCACGGCGTCGCTCGATCTCGGGTACCAGCTGGAGATCTCGGCGCTGGTGGCGCGACTGAATCGTGAACGAGGTCTCACGGTCGTGGTCGCGACGCACGACCTGAATTTCGCCGCAGGGCTGTGTCTGTCGCTGATCTTGCTGAGAAACGGAAAGGTGCTGGCGGCCGGGCCGACGGCGGAGACGCTGAGCGAAGCGGCGATTCGGGCACTTTACGATGTCGAGGCGAACGTGTGGTTCGACGAGCGTGCGAGACGAGTTGCCGTGGTGCCAATCGGGAAGATCCACGATGCCTGACGTGCGACGCCGGCTCATCGGGTGGACCCTGCTGCTGGGATCGGTGGCGCTGGCCGCGGCGGCCGGCGCACCGCTCATCGGGACGACGCGGATCAATCTTTCCCGCGCGTTCGACACCACCTTGCCGTGGGCCGACAACGTCGATGCGCAGATCTTCTTTATCGCCAGGCTGCCGCGTGTGCTGGCCGCGGCGCTTGTGGGGGCGTCTCTTGCAGCGGCCGGTGTCGTGTTCCAGGCGCTGCTTCGCAACCCGCTCGCCACCCCGTTCACGCTCGGCGTATCGGCTGGCGCGGCCCTTGGGGCCGTGCTGGCCATCTCGCTCAAGCTGCAGTTGATGCTCTGGGGCGTGTCGGCGGTTACCGGCGCGAGCTTCGCCGGATCGCTCGGTGCCGTCGGCATCGTGTATGCGCTGGCGCGGGCTCGCCACAGCGGCTTCTCTACCAATGTGCTGCTGCTCGCGGGCGTGACGCTGAACTCTTTCTTCTCGGCGCTCATCCTGTTCGTCCAGTACATCGCCGACCCGGCCGAGACCGTCCAGACGCTGCGCTGGCTGATGGGAGACCTCGGCGTCGCCGGCTACGGCCCGATCCTCGCGGCGCTTCCGCTGACGCTGGTGGCCTTCGTCGCATTCGCGTGGCTGCCGAGGGCGATGAATCTGCTGAGCCTGGGCACTGATGCGGCCGCCTCCCGCGGCGTCAATGTGGTGCGCACGCAGCAGGTCGCCTTCTTCAGCGCCTCGCTCGTCACCGGGGCCGCGGTGTCGCTTGGCGGGCCGATTGGATTCATCGGCATCATCGTGCCGCACCTGGTCCGCCTGCTGGTTGGCGCCGATCACCGGATCGTCCTGCCGGCCGCCGCCCTGCTCGGCGCGGCGTTCCTGATCGCGTGCGACGTGCTGGCGCGGCTGGTGATGGCGCCGGTCGAATTGCCGGTCGGCATCATTACGGCCATCATCGGAGGACCGTTCTTCCTGTGGCTCCTGGTGAGGCAAAGATGAGAATGGCCGCCACGGCCTGCGCCCTCGCGATGCTGCTCGCGACCCTCCCCGTCGAGACTCAGCGCGTTCCGCAGCGCATCGTGTCGCTCGTGCCGTCGGTGACGGAGATGCTGTTCGCGATCGGTGCGGGTCCGAGGATCGTTGCCGTAAGCAGTTTCGATCACTTCCCGGCGGACGTCGATCGGCTGCCGCGAGTGGGTGCGCTGGTCGATCCCGACATCGAAAAGATTCTCTCGTTGCGGCCTGATCTGGTCATCAACTACGGCAGCCAGAACGACCTCACCGCCAAGCTCGCGCGAGCCAACGTGCTGACGTTCACGTACCGCCACGGGTCGCTCGGAGACATCACCGCAACGCTGCGTGAACTGGGGCGCCGGGTGGGCCTGGCGGCGAAGGCCGAGCGCGTCGCGGCCGGCATCGAACGCGATCTCGACGGGATTCGGACGCGCGTGAAGAGCGAAGCGCGGCCAAAGGCGCTCCTTGTGATCGGCCGTGAACCGCGGTCGTTGCGTGCCCTCAACGTCAGCGGCGGCCGCGGGTTTCTGCACGATCTGCTGGATCTGGCCGGCGGAACCAACATCTTCGGCGACGTGAATCGCGAGTCCCTGCTGGTGTCGACCGAGACGATTCTGGCCCGCGCGCCGGACGTGATCCTGGAGCTGCACTACACCGAAGCGCCATCGCGGACCCTGGTCGATCAGGAACGCGCGGCGTGGAGCATCCTGTCCGCGGTGCCGGCCGTGCGAAACGGCCGGGTCGAGTTGTTGTTCGGCGAAGAGCTGGTGCTGCCCGGGCCGCGAGTCGTCCTGACGGCGACGGCCTTTGCGCGGGCGTTGCATCCCTCCCTGATGGCGCGGTAGCCTCGGCTGCCATTCTCTGCACTCCTCGATGCCCCCCATGCCGGGTTTCGCCTGTCTCGACGGCCAAGCCGGTGGCCGAAGACCTCGATCTCCATCAGAAGGGACGGGGCGCAGTTCACGCTGATGCCGTAGCGGCGCCTGCTGACACTTTCTGCGATCCAGATTCCAGCTGGTCGTTGCACATTCTGCAACGCCGTTTTTCGCCCTCCGCCGTGTTTCCAGATTTCCTCGCATTTCCTGTGGTTTCTGAGGCCCTCCTGGGTCCGCCACATGGCCCTGGTCTTGAAGTAGACGATGGTAGAATGGCGAGCGTGGAAGCGGCACATTCGCACGTCACATACGCCGACTTGGAGCGCTGGCCCGATGACGGCAAGCAGTACGAGTTGTACGACGGCGAGGTGCGTGTGGTTCCAGCGCCGACCTTCTTCCACCAAATTGTCCTGGCCAACCTCCTGGACATCCTGCAGGTTTATCGCAAGACTCACGGCGGTTTTGTACTCCCCGCCCCGCTCGACATCATCTTCCGGGAAGATACCGTCCTTCAGCCGGATGTCACGTTCTTGACCGAATCGACGTTTCGCCTCCTGGATGTGCACAAGCCGATTCGTTCTGCGCCAGACCTGGTGATCGAGATCCTCTCGCCTTCCACGTCGAAGTGGGATCGCATCAAGAAGTACGGCGTGTACGCGCGCTACGGCGTGGCCGAGTACTGGATCGTCGATCCGGGCAACGAAACCGTCGAGATCTTTGCGCTTCGGGATGGGGCGTATGAACTTGCGGCGTCGGGACAGCGGGGCGGGCAGTTGATGTCAGCCACGCTGCCGGGGCTGGTGGTGGAACTCGAACGGGTGTTCTCGACGCAGTAGTTTCCTGGAAAGGGTGCAAGACCTGCCTCATCGTTCACGCACTGGCGACGACAGAACGGGTCTTGAAGTCGGTTCTACGCGAATTCGACCGCGACCGCGTGCGGGATGATGCCGGCCTGGTGGGCGCGATCGAGGAGCAGCCGCACCGCCCTGCGGCCATCGTCGCCATAGCCGAGCGTCAGGTCGTTGACGTACATCCCGACGAATCGATCCGCCTTGGCCCGGTCGAGACCGCGGCCAAACTGCATCGCGTAGTCGAGCGCTTCGGTGCGGTGAGCCAGACCGTAGCTGATGCTCTCGAGCAGGAGCGCGCTGACCCGCTTGATCGTGTCGGGCCCGAGATCGCGGCGGATCACGTTGCCCCCGAGGGGCAGCGGCAGGCCTCCGGTCTCGGTCGCCCACCACTCGCCGAGATCCACGATCTTCTTCAGTCCTTCGTCCGCGTAGGTGAGCTGGCCTTCGTGGATGAGCAGGCCGGCAGACACGTCGCCGCGCGCGACGGCTTCCTGAATCTGGTCGAATGGCATCACGACCGTCTCGACATCCGGCCGGTAGAGCTTGAGCGCCAGATAGGCCGTGGTGAGCATGCCGGGAACCGCCACGCGCACGCCGTCGAGCGAATCCGGAGCGCCGGTCTTCGCCACGACGACCGGGCCGTAGTTCGATCCCATGCTCGCCCCGTGCGGCAGCAGGATGTACCGGTCGTGCAGATGCGCGTACGCGTGAATCGAGATGGCGGTGACTTCGTACTTCCCTTCGAACGCCGCCCGGTTCAGCGTCTCGATGTCAGACAGCACGTGCACGAACTCAAAACCCTTCGTGTCCACGTGGCCTCTGGCCAGCGCGAAGAACATGAAGGCATCATCGGAATCGGGACTGTGGGCGACGTGGATGCGCATGCGTAGAAGTGTACCATGAGCGGCTGCAGCTACTTGGGGGGTTTCGCGACGATGAGGCCCGACTCTTCAAGGGCCTTCTGGCGCTTGCGTTCCTCTTCGTTGAGTCTCTGACGTTCCTGCTCCGCCTTGTACCGCTTCATCCGCTGGGCGTCCCACTGGGCCAGCTTCATGATGCCCATAATGACCAGCGAGCCGACGGGCACCGTCGGCGAGCGGAACTCCACAGGCGTGAGCAGGTTCACGATATCGGCGTGGGTCGGCGCGCCCCAGGGAATCACGCCTCTCGGGGCGACGTCCTCGCGAGTGAACAACTGGATCCTGGGAGCCAGCGCCACGACCTCGACGTAGTAGTTCAGCTTGAGCGGCGATTTGTTCTCGGAGGGCGCGCGATCAGCTAGCAGCCGCTTGATGCGATCGAACGACAGTCCCAGCGCCTCGATGTCCCGCACGTCAGTCGAGACAGATTGCGGTGCGGAGGCGGCCGGGGTCCTGGCGACGGATGGCGGCGTTTGCGCACCCGTTGCGCCCGGTTGTTGCTGTGCGCTGAGCATCGCCGGCTGGAGGCCGGTCAGAAGCATGAGCAAGGCCGCGATGATGCGTCGCATACCAGGTAGGACGAGTGTAACGCCGGTTCGGACGGAGGGGGCGGTCTTTCTGCTAGACCTCCCTGTCCTTCCACTCCTCGTACCACGCAATCTGGATGGCCTCCAGTTTGGGTTCGTTCGAGGCGTGGGGATCGTCGACGAACCCGTCCAGTTCGATCACGCGCTGACGCAGATCCACGAATCGCAGCGTGAGCGGATCCACGTCGGGCCACTTCTCGCAAAGCGCGATGCCGATCTCTTCAGAGTCGGTCCACTTCACGTGCCTGCCTCCCGCTCCTTCGGCGCCCCGGGCTTTCCGAGGCGGATGGCGCCGCCCTCCTGCACGTAGTTGCGTGTGTACATCGGGATCTCGCAGATGACGTCGCCCTTGACGACGGCCTGGCACCCCAGGCGCGAAAGCGGCGTCACATCCCAGGCGGTGTCGAGCCGGTCGAGTTCGTCATCCTGCATCTCGCTCAGGTTGTCAGCGCCCTCGCGAACGATCACGTGGCAGGTCGTACACGCGCAGTTGCCGCCGCACGCGTGCTCGAGCGGCACATCGAAGCTCCTGGCGATATCCAGCAGCGACCCGGGCAGCCCGTGGTCCGAGTACGTCAGCGACGCCAAATCCACGTCGAGCATCCGGGTCTCGCCATCGACGATGAACGTGACTTTCGGCATAACAGAAGCTCGCAGTCAGCGGCCGTTGACGGCCACCTCTTCGGCCGTGCGGCCCGCCAGCGCCGCCTGGACGGTCCGGTTCATCATCACCTCGGCGAGGTGGCGGGTGCCCTCATTCAGGGCGTGCGCCTTCGCTTGAAGCAACAGGCGATCGGATGTGGACATGACCGACGCCAGATCGGCAAGCGCTGCGCGAATCGACGCGACCTCGGCGGGGGACAACTGGGCGGCCGCGATCTGATCGAACTCCGGGTGCCGCAGCGTCTTCTCGGTGGCCTGCATGACCGTCTCGGCGTCGTTGCGGACCTCGATCAGCATCCGCGCCTCCACATCTTCCTGCGCATGCTCGAACGAGTCGATCAGCATCTGCTCGACCTCCTCGTCGGTCAGCCCGTACGACGGCTTCACTTCGATCGCCTGCTCGACATTGGTGCGCAACTCGCGCGCATGCACGCTCAGGATGCCGTTGGCGTCGATCTGGAACCTGACCTGGACGCGCGGCAGGCCCGCGGGCATCGGCGGGATGCCTCTGAGCTTGAAGCGGCCGAGCGAGCGGTTGTCGGCGGCCATCTCGCGCTCGCCCTGCAGGATGTGGATATCGACGGCGGTCTGACTGTCGACAAACGTCGTGAACATCTCGCTGCCGCTGGCCGGAATGGTCGAATTGCGCAGAATCAGCTTCGACACGATGCCGCCCATCGTCTCGATGCCGAGCGACAGCGGCGTGACGTCGAGCAGCAGCATCTCGCGCCTGCCACTCACGAGAATGTCGGCCTGCACGGCGGCGCCGAGCGCTACCACCTCGTCGGGATTCAGGTCCGAGTGCGGGGCCTTGCCGAACAGCCGCTCGACCTCGCGACCGACCAGCGGAATGCGCGTCGAGCCTCCGACCAGGACGACCTCGTCGATCTGTTCGGGCTTGAGCCCGGCGTCTTCCAGCGCGCGACGGCATGGCCCCATGGTCTTGTCGACCGTCGGCGCGATGAGCGTCTCGAACTCCGCGCGTGTGATGTGGCGACGGTAGGCACCAGCGCGCCCCGGGATCCGATCGATGACGATGTCGGCCTGATCGAAGTCCGACAGGTCCCACTTCGCCTGGATGACCGCCTTGCGAATCGCCTGAACGGCGTGGCGCGAAGTCGCCGGGTCCAGGCCGAGTTCGGCCGCGATCTGTTCGACCAGCAGTCGGTCGATGTCGTCGCCGCCAAGATGCGTATCGCCGTTGGTCGAGAGCACCTGGAACACGCCATCCTCGACCTTGAGAATCGAGATGTCGAAGGTGCCTCCGCCCAGGTCGTAGACGGCGATCACGCCCTGGTGGCGTTTGTCCAGGCCGTAGGCCAGGCAGGCCGCTGTCGGCTCGTTGATGATGCGCAGAACATCGAGGCCCGCGAGCCGTCCCGCGTCGCGGGTGGCCGTCCGCTGGGCATCGTTGAAGTAGGCGGGCACCGTGATGACGGCGCGGTCCACTTCGGGATCGACATCGCCGTCGCGAGTAAACGCGGCTTCGGCGCGCCGCTTGAGCTCCCGCAGAATGAAGCCGGAGATCTCGGGTGGCGTCAGGTCGCGATCACCCAGCTGGATGTGAACGACGCCACCTGGCTGGCCGCTGACCGTGAAGGGAAACCAGCGCGACTCGCCGGATACGTCTTCGATGCCGCGGCCCATGAAGCGCTTCACCGAGTAGACCGTGCGCGCCGGGTCGGTCAGGAGCCGTCGCTGCGCCTCGCGGCCCACGTACACGGCATCGCGGTCGCCGGCCGAGACGATTGAGGGCAGCAGCGTGTCGCCGGACTCGTCAGCCAGCACAGCCGGAGCGCCATCGCGCACGATCGCGACGAGGCTGTTGGTCGTGCCCAGATCGATACCGACCACGTTGCTCATAGTCGCGCTGCCTGGTCGCCGCCCAGTTCCCGCCGGACCGTTGCGAGAAGATTGGTCAGATACGTGCGCTGCATGAGCTGCGCCCGCAGCGCCTCGAGCGTCTGGCGGCGGCCGGCGGCGTCGCCGCGCTCCCACTCTGCGTCGTGCTGTGCCATCAGGAGGTTCAACTGGCGTTCGTGATCGTCGAGGCTGGCCTGGATCGGCCTCCGCGCCGCTTCGAGCGCCGCGGCCACTTCCGCCTCGGATGCCCCGTCGGCGCGCATCTGTTGAATCGCCTCGAGCTGCTCGTTGAGCTCGAAGACTTCCTCGAGCAGCTCAGGCGGCACCTGCGCGGTGGCCTCGTGCGCCCCCTTCGGCTCGAAGCCTTCCAGTTTCAGGAGGTACTCGATCCGATCGACCGGCTCGCGCAGCGTGCGGAACCCGTCATTCAGGTACGACGATCGTTCCAGGCTCGCCAGCCGCTCGGTCGAACTCGCGTTGTAGAAGTAGTCCGGATGAAACTGCCGGCTGAGCGCGCGAAAGCGTTGATCAAGATCGGCCTCGTCCACGCGCAGCCGTCGCGGCAGGCCAAAGAAGGTGAAGTAGTCGCCGTGCCGGCCGAGCGTGAGGATCCTGTCGCAGCGCGGGCAGAAGTGCACGTCGACTGGCGCCTGCGTGCCACAGTTCTTGCAGGGCTGGATTGTCACCGCCGATGTGTCTGGCTCCATGCGAGGCTACACCGTGAAGGAGCTGCCGCACCCGCAGCTGCTCTTCGCATTCGGATTGATGAAGTGCAGCCCCTTGCCCATCAGCGCCGAATCGTAGTCGAGCGTCGTGCCGGCGAGGTAGATGAGGCTCTTCCTGTCCACGAAGATCTTCGCCGTTCCGGGCCCTTCGAAGACCTCGTCACCCGTGCGGGCCTGCTTGTCCCAGCTGAACGTGTAGCTCAGCCCGGAGCAGCCGCCCCCCTTGATGCCCACGCGCAGGCCACCCTCGGTGATCTCCTGTTTGGCCATCAGTTTCTCGATGTGCCGCGCCGCCGCCTCGGTGATCTGAATCGCGAGTTCAGTTGCCATGCCTACTGCCCCACCTCTTGCTGTTTCTGCTTGAAATCGGCGATGGCCGCCTTGATGGCGTCTTCCGCCAGCACCGAACAGTGCACCTTGACGGGCGGCAGCGCCAGCTCGGCAACGATGTCCGTGTTCTTGATCGCCATCGCCTCGTCCACTGTCTTGCCCTTGAGCCACTCGGTGGCCAGGCTGGAGCTGGCAATGGCCGATCCGCAGCCGAACGTCTTGAATTTCGCTTCGTCAATCACACCGGTCGCCGGGTTCACGCGCACCTGCAGCTTCATGACGTCGCCGCACTCTGGCGCGCCAACCAGCCCCGTGCCCACGCTGGGATCGTCTTTCGGCAACGAACCCACGTTGCGCGGATGATTGAAGTGATCCACGACCTTATCTGAATACGACATCATCCTCTCCCTGTCCGCTCCTAATGCGCCTGCCACTGCATCTTCGACAGGTCGACGCCTTCTCTGGCCATCTCGTACAACGGCGACATCTCGCGGAGCTTGCGCACGACGCCCACGAGCTTGTCGGCGACGTAATCGACTTCTTCTTCGGTATTGAACCGGCCGATCCCGAATCGGATGGACGAGTGCGCCAGTTCGTCGCCCGTGCCGAGCGCCTTGAGCACGTAGGAGGGCTCAAGACTCGCCGACGTGCAAGCCGAGCCGGACGACACCGCCACGTCGTTGATCCCCATCAGCAGCGATTCGCCCTCGACGTAGGCGAAGCTGATGTTCAGGCTGCCCGGCAGCCGGTGCTCCATCGAGCCGTTGATGTACAACTGGTCGAGGTTCTCGTGCAGCTTCCGGTTGAGCCGGTCGCGAAGCGCTCTCGTGTGCGCCGACTCGGTCGGCATCTCGAGCCGGCAGAGTTCCGCCGCCATACCGAAACCAACGATGCCGGGCACGTTCAACGTCCCTGACCGCATGCCGCGCTCGTGGCCGCCGCCCTCGATGATGGGCGTCAGCAGCACGCGCGGGTTTCGCCGCCGCACGTAAAGCGCGCCCACGCCCTTCGGCCCGTATATCTTGTGCGCGCTGATTGAGGCCATATGGACGTTGGCCGCATTCACGTCGAAGGGCACCTTACCGACCGCCTGCACGGCGTCGGTGTGAAACAGCACGCCGCGCTCTTTCGCAATCGCGCCAATCTCATCGATCGGCTGCAGCACGCCAATCTCGTTGTTGGCGGCCATAATTGAAATGAGCGTGGTCTTGCCGGTAATCGCCTCGCGCAGCCGATCGAGGTCGACCAGGCCGTCCTTCCGGACCGGCAGGTACGTCACGCTGAAGCCGTCTTTCTCGAGGCGCTTGCAGGTGTCGATGACCGCCTTGTGCTCGGTGACCGCCGTGATGATGTGATCGCCTTTCTCGCGGTACATGTAGGCCGCACCGCGGATGGCGAGGTTGTCCGACTCGGTCGCGCCGCTGGTGAACACGATTTCTTTGGCGCTGGCGCCTATCAAGCCGGCAATCTGCTTGCGGGCTATTTCGACGGCCTCTTCGGCCTCCCATCCGTACTTGTGATTGCGGCTGGCGGCGTTGCCGAAGTGTTCGCTGAAATACGGCAGCATCGCGTCGAGGACGCGCCGATCGACCGGCGTGGTCGCATGATTGTCAAAGTAGATCGGGAACTTCAGCATACGCTCGCCCACCTTACGACCGACTGGCATGAATCAACAACGGAGCCGGCGACGACACGGCCTCCGGGACAGCCACGTCCCTCGCCAGTTCCGACACCGTCGTCGCCCTCAACGCCGAGACGATGATCTCCCGGATCTTCCACAGCGGGTCCCGCACGTTGCACTTGGCGAACTGGCCGCACCGATCGGCGTGGGCTGAACAGGCCGTGACGGCCACCGGTCCGTCTATGGCCTGGATCACGTCGGCGATCGAGATACCCGTGGCCGCCCTGGCCAGTTGGTAGCCTCCCCGGGTGCCCTGCTGGGATGTCAGCAGGCCTCGACTGGTCAACCGCTGCAGGACCTTCGCGAGTAATTCGATAGGAATATCGAACTGTTCCGCGATCTCCCTGGCGCTCGACGACCCTGGCTTGAGCGTCAGGTGCGTGATGGCAATCAGGGCGTAATCCGCCTTCTTTGAGAGTCTCAACATGGCAAATGGCCCAAATACGACCTCGACAGTCCTATATTAGACCCCGATGTCCGACCAGTCAAGGCCTAGATGGGAATGGGATTGGGAACGGGACCACCCGGCTCGTTCACTGGAAGCGGGCAGGCCAGGGCGAATTGGCGTTACTGCGGGCCCATCGCGAAGAGCGGGCCGCGGAACATCTCGCGCTCCGCTGACGTGAACAGCAGGAGACCGCGGCGCGCCAGTGCAAAATCATCCCGGTCCCAGACCTCGCGCATGATCCCGCTCGAGGAATGCGCAAGACCAAGCAGGTGGCCGATCTCGTGGGCGATGACGTGGCCAAGAACGCAACCCGTGACGACCCCCGTCACGTCGCTTCGGCGCTCGACGTTCTCCAAGAAGATGTACGCCCTGCGGCCTGTTCCGGTGGCAGCCAGCACGACCGCGTGGCCCATCGCACCAGCCGACACGTTCATGCGTTCCGCCATCTTGTCTCCTCGAATGACGATGAACAGGTGGGCGGTCGAGGTTGCTGCGGCCCAGACAATCTTCACACCAGCGTGACGGTACATCCTGGTGACCTCAGACTTGGCGACAGACAGGATGCCGGGTGCCGCGGGCGCTTCGTTCTGGATCCAGACCGTAACGACGGGGGAAGGGGCTGGACCCGCCGCCGAGACTGGCCGTGCAAATCCCGCCAACGCGACGGTTGCCATCACGACCGCTCCCCACGTTCCGCATGCGCTCGTCCTCGCCATAGCGACCTCCCTGGACCACTCCGTTTCGGTCCCACCTCCAATGGCGGGAACCAGGTCCAGGAACTCGCACGCGAATGAAAATCGGCGTATGGTAGGGCGGATCAAACCGATGACTCCGCCTCCGCAGCAGGTGACCGCGTTGCTCCTGGCCTGGGGCCAGGGCGACGAAAGTGCGCTGGAGCAGTTGATTCCGCTGGTCCATGACGAACTGCGCCGGCTGGCGCGCCGGCAGATGGGGCGCGAGCGCGCGGGGCACACGCTCCAGGCCACCGCGCTGGTCAACGAGGCCTATCTGCGACTGGTGGACGTGAAGCGGATGCAGTGGCAGAACCGCGCCCACTTTTTCGCGATGGCAGCACGGTTGATGCGACGGATTCTGGTGGATTTCGCCCGGTCACGTCATTACAAGAAACGGGGTGGAGGCGCGCAGCGGGTATCGCTTGATGAGGCGTTGATCGTGTCCCCGACGCAGGGCGAGGAGTTGGTGGCGCTCGACGACGCGCTGCAGACGCTGGCTGCAGTCGATGCGCGGAAGAGCCAGGTGGTGGAGATGCGCTTCTTCGGGGGCTTGAGCGTTGAGGAAACGGCCGAAGCGCTGCATGTCTCGGTGGATACGGTGATGCGCGATTGGAAGCTGGCGAAAGTGTGGCTCTTGCGCGAGTTGAAGGGAGCGCGTCCGGATGAAGCCTGATCGGTTTCAGCGCGTCGAGGCGATCTATCACGCGGCGGTCGCGCGTGAGCCGGGCGAGCGCGCCGCCTTCCTCGACGATGCCTGCGGCGATGACCAGGCGCTGCGGCGCGAGGTCGAGTCGCTGCTCGCGCACGAGGAGGAGGCGAAGCCGTTCCTGAGCACGCCGGCCCTGGAGGTGGCGGCGCGCCTGATCGAGAATCCGCGTGAGGCGTCGGATGACAGCCTCACGCAACAGTCTCAGGCCCTGGTCGGCGCGATGATCGCGCACTACCGCATCATCGAGAAGCTCGGCGAAGGCGGGATGGGGGTGGTCTACAAGGCCCGCGACACCAAGCTCCAGCGCGACGTCGCCATCAAGGTGCTGCCCGACGCGGTGGCCGCCGATCCCGATCGACTGGCACGCTTCGAGCGCGAGGCGCGGGCGCTCGCGGCGCTCAATCATCCGCACATCTGCACACTTTACGACGTGGGTCGAGACGTGCCGACGAACCAGGCGGGAGTGGGGGAGGAAGGCGGGCACGCAGGCACACCGCAAGGCGCGGCCATCGACTACCTCGTGATGGAACATCTCGAGGGCGAGACGCTGGCGAAGCGCCTCGAGAAACGGAGTAGCGCTTCGACTGCGCTCAGGGCAGCCGGGAAGCCGCCCCTGCGCGTCGAAGAAGCGCTCGCGATCGGCGCGCAGATCGCCGACGCGGTCGCGGCCGCACACGAGGCGGGCATCATCCACCGCGATCTGAAGCCCGCGAACATCAAGGTCCGTGACGACGGCACCGTGAAGGTGTTGGATTTCGGACTCGCGAAGATGTTCGGGCCGCCCGGCGATTCGAATGCCGACCCGATGAACTCGCCGACGGTGACGGCTCGCGCCATGCGAATGGGCCTCATTCTCGGCACGGCTGCGTACATGGCGCCCGAGCAGGCCAGAGGGAAGACCGTCGACAGGCGCGCCGACGTCTGGGCGTTTGGCGTCGTGCTCTTCGAGATGCTCGCCGGCACACGGCCGTTCGTCGGCGACGATGTGACCGACGTCCTGGCGGCTGTGGTGGGGACAGAGCCCGACTGGAATGCGCTGCCGGCGACGACGCCGCCGATCGTGCGGCGGCTCCTTATGCGCTGCCTGACGAAAGATCCCAGGCAGCGTCTGCACGACATCGCCGACGCGCGGCTGGAGATCGACGATGCGATCGGTCGAGCGGCGGAACCGCAGTCGATTGCGGCGACGGCGGCACCTTCTCGGCGCCGCGAGCGAATCGTGTGGACAATCGGTGTCACCGTCGTCGCGCTGGCGCTCGTCGCCCTCGCCAGTGTCGCGTACTTTGGTCGGGGATCGCAGCCGGCATCGGCAGGAGTCACGCGGTCGCTGATCAGCGTCGCACCGGCGGATCAGCTTCGGGCGAGCAATTCGATGGAAGGAGATGGCGAGGGGCGTCCCAGTCGCACGGCGATGGCCCTGTCGCCGGACGGGCAGTCGCTGGTATTCAGCGCGATTCGCGGCGACAAGCAGCAGTTATTCCTCCGCGCCCTCGACGAGCTCGAGGTTGTGCCGATGGCCGGAACGGAAGGCGCAGACAGTCCTTTCTTTTCGCCCGACGGGAAGTGGGTCGGTTTCTGGGCCAAGGGCGCTCTGAGGAAGGCTCCTCTCAGCGGCGGCGCGGCGACGACAATCTGTGACACTGCTGCAATCTACGGTGCCAGTTGGGGCTCGAACGACACGATTGTCTATGCTCGCACGAGGGGCGGGCTGTGGCTGATCCCATCCGGAGGCGGCACCCCGCAGCCGCTGACGACGCTCGACGCGAAGACGGGTGAATACAGCCATCGGCTCCCGCAGTTTCTCCCGGACGGCCAGGCCGTAGTCTTTACCACAGTGCGTCATGGCCTCCCGGATTGGAGAGACGCCCGGCTCTGGATCGTATCCCTCACCAGCGGCGAACGCCGGGAACTCGGCCAAGGTGCCGACGCCAGGTACGCCTCGAGCGGCCACCTGGTTTTCGTGCGCTCCGGGACGCTTGTCGCTGTGCCGTTCGATCTGACAAAGAAGGAAGTGACCGGCAATTCGCTCACGATGCTGGATGATGTGATGCAGGCCGCCAATATGCCCAACACTTCGGTTGAGACGGGCGCCGGCCAGTTCAGTCTATCCAGCTCCGGGTCGCTCGTATACCTGCCGGGCGGCATCTTTCCAGACGCTGAGCGCACGATCATCTCGGTCGATCGGGCAGGCGCGGCGCTGCGGGTCCTGCCCGGCCCCCTTCGTCCGTACCAGGCGCCGCTACTCTCACCGCGGGACCAGTCCCAGCTAGTCGTCTGGACCCAGGGCGTCGATCGCAGGGTGTGGACGTACGACATCGCCCGAGGCACGCTGACCCCGCTGACTACTGCGGGCAGGAACTCGAGAGCGATCTGGACGCCCGATGGGAAGCGCATTACATTCGCCGGTGCGTCGGCCGGCGCGGACAACCTGTTTTGGATCCCGTCTGATCGCAGTGGCCCGGTCGAACGACTAACCATGAGCACGAATGTTCAACTGCCGAGCTCATGGTCGCCTGACGGGCGAACGCTGGCGTTTGTCGAGCTTGGTGGGCCGACGCCGTCTTTCGACGTGATGGCGCTGTCGCTGGATGGAGACCGCCGGCCCACGCCAATTCTCCAAACGCGGGCCAGCGAGAGGTACCCGGAGTTCTCCCCGGACAGCCGGTACCTTGCGTACACGTCGGACGAGTCCGGCCGCGACGAAGTGTACGTGCAGCCGTATCCCGGCCCAGGGTTTCGCAAACAGATCTCAACCGAGGGTGGCTACGCGCCGGCGTGGTCGAGAGACGCTCGCGAACTCTTCTACGCGATGTCGACAGGTTCGAACGTTCGCATGACGACCCGCATGATGGCTGTCTCGATCACGCTGACGCCATCGTTCGAGGCTGGGACGCCGCACAAGCTGTTCGAGGGGCGGTACTGGATGCAGGTCGCCACGCGCGGTTACGACGTCACGGCTGACGGACGACGATTCTTCCTCACACAGACCAAAGAGCGCCCGCCTCTCCACGTGACTCAGATGATTCTGGTGCAGAACTGGTTCGAGGAACTGAAGGCGAAGGTGCCGCCGGGCCGCTGACGCGACAGCCAAAGGGCTCGGGTGGCCCTGGGCCCGCGGCCCTTGCATGTGAGTCATATCGTGAGTCATAATGAGGCTATAAGTGAGTCAACACGGGAGGATGCGGTCGTGGCCCTGAAACAACTGACCGTTCGGGGATTCGACAAGGAGCTCGATCGGCGCCTGCGGAACGAGGCGCAGGCCGACCGCGTCTCACTCAACCGGGCGGCCCTGAAGCTGATGCGGCGTGGCGCTGGTCTCGACTCCGGCGTGCCATCATCCACCGCCGTCGGATCGGGCCTGGACCACCTGATTGGCACGTGGTCCGAGTCCGACGAACGGAGCCTTCGCAAGGCCACCGCCGCCTTCGAGCGGGTCGACGAGGACCTCTGGCGATGAGAGTCCTGCTCGATACGGATGCCTATTCAGCGCTCAAGCGGGCCCATCCCGCCGTCGTCGACATCATCCGGCGAAGCGATGACGTCCTGCTCTCGACGGTGGTTGCGGGGGAACTGCTCTACGGTTTCCGTTGCGGGAATCGC
Source organism: Acidobacteriota bacterium (assembly GCA_026393755.1). NCBI lineage: Bacteria > Pseudomonadati > Acidobacteriota > Acidobacteriota bacterium. The sequence continues at coordinate 48,015 of JAPKZO010000031.1, read as the reverse complement.
TATGAGCGCAACCGCGATGAACTGGACCAGTTCGCCGCAAGCCCGTTTGTGACCGTGGTCCCGGTCACGATGGCGACGGCCGACCGCTTCAGCCGCATTGCGGCCGCACTCAAAGCTCGCGGCAAGCCGATTCCCACCAATGACATATGGATCGCAGCACAGGCGATGGAAACCGGGGCCGAACTGCTGTCCTTCGATCGACACTACGACAGAGTAGACGGCCTGGCCTGGCGCCCGCTGTCCCAATCGTGATCTCGGCGATTGACCTCCCGGATTTCACGAGACGGGGGTGCCAGTGCCGACATCCCTCGTGCCCGGCCTTTCGCCGACATCGACATGGAACTCCAGGCACTCTGGAGTGACGACACCGAGTGACGGAGGGCGAATCCCGCGCCGTCCGGCGATTTCGCCGGCATCAGGCTGTCAGTACCGCGGCACGGTGGGATCGATCGTGAGACTCCAGGCTTCGATTCCGCCAGCCAGATTTCGGACTCGCGAGAAGCCCGCGTTCCTCAGATACGCGGTGGCATTCGCGCTCCGAACGCCGTAGTGGCAATACGCGACGATCTCGGCGTCGGAATCGAGCTCGCCCTGCCGCGCCACCAATTCTCCCGGCGGAATCAGGACACCGCCCGGAAGCCTCGCGACCTGGTACTCCTGGGGCTCCCGCACATCGAGCAGGAACAGTGCCTCGCCCCGATCCATGCGCGCTTTGAGATCCGCCGGACTGATGTCGAAGTCAACGTCGCCGGCGCGGGCCGGCGTCATCCCGCAGAACGCGTTGTAGTCAACGAGTTCGCGAATCGTCGGATGCGTGCCGCACACCGGACAGTCGGGGTCCTTCTGCAGCCGAAGTTCCTGGAATCGCAGGCGCAGTGCGTCGTACACGAGCAGCCGGCCGACAAGCGGTTCGCCTATCCCAACCAGCAGCTTGATCGCTTCGGTGGCCTGAATCGTTCCGATGAGTCCCGGCAACACGCCGAGGACGCCGGCTTCGGCACACGACGGCACGAGGCCTGGCGGCGGCGGCTCAGGGTACAAACAGCGGTAGCAGGGGCCATCCTTGGCGGCAAACACCGACGCCTGCCCTTCGAATCTGAAGATCGCGCCATAGGCGTTGGGCTTGCCAAGCAGCACGCACGCGTCGTTCACCAGGTACCGAGTCGGGAAGTTATCGGTGCCGTCCACGACTACGTCGTAGTCGCGAACGACATCGAGCGCGTTGGCGGAGGCGAGCGCGCCTTCGTGCCGTCGGACCTCGACGTTCGGATTGATGGCTGCGATCCGGTCGCTCGCGGATGCGAGTTTTGACCGTCCGACATCTGGCGTGCCATGCAGAATCTGGCGATGCAGGTTGCTGAGATCGACGGTGTCGAAATCGACCAGGCCGAGCGTCCCGACTCCCGCAGCCGCCAGATACAACGCGACCGGCGACCCGAGCCCGCCGGCACCAACAACGAGCACCCGGCCGGCCTTGAGCCGCCGTTGGCCATCGACACCAATCTCGGGAAGGATCAGCTGGCGGCTGTACCTGGCAATCTCGTCGCGGTCCAGTTCGGGAAGCGGACGCATAGCACTGTTTCCAAGCCTATTCTGGCGTCAAGAGTATAGCGCGGCAAAGAGCGACAACCGGGAGTCTGGATTCTGAAGTCCCGCCTTCGTCGGCCATCGACGAGACCAGCTTCGGCGTGGCAAGCGGGGGGCGGGAGTCAGAAGGCCGGAGCAATCATGTCTGGACCGCGCGGGCGACCCTGAACCCGATGCTGTAACTGTACGTGTCGGGCGGAACGGCGTGCCGGCACGCACACCGCAGGTACCGCTCATCGGTGTTGGTCCACGCGCCGCCCCGCAGCAGACGCAGCGAACCAGAGGCCGGGCCGCGCGGATTCCGTGAATCGCTGACGGTGTAGTAGTCGGCGCGGTACCAGTCGGCCACCCACGTCCAGACATGGCCGGCCGCATCGAACACGCCGTACCCGTTAGGCGGACTCGACTTCACCGTGTGCGTACCCTCCCTGGCCTTGAGCGACGGATCCGGGAGGAACGCGGCAGCCGACGAATCGAGGCCGTCGCCCCACGGGTAGCGCTGCCCTTCCAATCCACCCCTGGCCGCTTTTTCGGATTCGGCCTCGGTCGGAAGCCTGAACTGCCAGCCCGTTTCGTGCTTGAGCCATCGGCAGTACTCGCTGGCATCTTCGTAGGTCACCAGCACCACCGGGTGATCACTCTTGCCCGCCGGCGGCTCGGTCCCCTCCCAGCAGTACGGCGCGGCAAGCTCGCGGAAGCTGTCGCCTGGCGCGAACTGCGCGATCGCAGGAAGCTCCCAGATGCACGGGCTCCGGCGCGCGGTCGCCTGGACGAACCGGGCGTACTCGGCATTGGTCACCGGGCTCGCACTAATCAGGAACTCGTCGAGCGTGACGACGTGCGCGGGCTGCTGGTGAGCGTCACCCTCATCGGCTCCCATCAGGAAGGGACCGGCCGGGATGCGCGCCAATTCCGGAAGAAGAGCTGCCATTCGCGCGAGAAGTATATCCCGGGAAGGGGCGATCCTGCCGCAGTCAGTAGTCGGTAGTCAGCAGTCAGTAGGAACCCGCAGGGGCACGGCATGCCGTGCCCGGTCAGAAGCGAGAAGTTCGGCGCGGCATTTCAGGTACACTTGAAGTCCCGCGCGCAAGCGCACCCTTGGAGGCCGTCATGCGTATTCCCCGGTTCGCGATGGAACGGATGCAGTCCACGTATGAGAATCTGGTGGACTACAACCTGTCGGAAAGTGGCGTCCACCCGATGCGGGTGGACGAGTTGGTCGACGATCCCGCCGATCGCGCGGGCTTGCTCGCTCAGGAACTCCTCTACACGCAATCGAACGGCACGATCGAATTGCGCGAGCGGATCGCGGCGCTGTATCCGGGCGCCACGCCGGATCACGTCGAGGTCACCAACGGCGGCTCCGAGGCGAACTTCGTGACGATGTGGCACCTGATTGAACCGGGCGACCAGGTTGTGATGATGGTGCCGAACTACGGCCAGACCCTCGGGCTGGTGGAAGGATTTGGCGGCGACATGCGGCCCTGGCCGCTGCGCATGACGGTGGACTGCCGGCGGTGGGTGGTCGATCTCGATCACCTGCGTACGCTGGTGACGCCGAAGACACGGATGATCGTGATCTGCAACCCGAACAACCCGACGGGTGCGCGGGTCGGCGCCGCGGATCTGGACGGCATCTGCCAGATCGCCGCGAAGTACGGCGCCTGGGTTCTGGCCGACGAGATCTACCGGGGCGCCGAGTTCGACGGCGTCGAGACCAGTTCGGTGTGGGGCCGCTACGATCGCGTCATCATCACCAGCGGCCTCTCGAAGGCCTACGGCCTGCCCGGATTGCGCATCGGCTGGATCGTCAGCGCACCTCCCGTCGTCGCCGCGACCTGGGCCCATCACGACTACACCACGATCGGGCCGGGCGCACTCAGCGACCGGCTCGCGCGGCACGCGCTCACGCCGATTGTGCGCGCCAGAATCCTGCGGCGTACGCGCGGCATCCTGACGGCCAATCTGCCGGTGATGACCGGCTGGCTCGACGCCCACGGCGACCGGTTCACCTACGCCATGCCCGAGGCCGGCGCGATTGTGTACGTCAAGTATTGCGACACGATCAACTCTGTCGACCTGGTCGATCGACTGCGCGAAGAGAAGAGCGTGCTGATCGTGCCGGGGGATCATTTCGGCATGGACGGCTACCTGCGCATCGGCTTCGGCAGCGAAGTGAGATACCTGCGCGACGGGCTCGATCGGCTGGCGGACCTGCTGCGGGGGCTACCGGCCGGCAAGGAACAGTGACGAGAAGTTGATGGTGTATCTCGATCTCGCGCTCGTCGGGTTCGGCCATGTCGGCCGGCGTTTCGCGCGCCTGCTGCAGGAGAAGAACGCGCGGCTGCGCGGCGACTATGGGCTGAGCTGGCGTGTGGTCGGCATCGCGACACGCAGCCACGGCACGGCGTTCGACGCGGGCGGCCTCGATCTCGAGAAGGCGCTCAAGCTGGCGGAGGCGGGCCTGTCGCTCGGCCTGCTGACCCAGCCCGACGCGGGGCGATCGCTTGGACCCGAGGCCACAGGCCTGGCGCTCGTCAAGCATGCGACCGCCGAGACCAGGCGGCGGCAAGCGCAGCAACTCGTCGTGGTCGAGACGACGCTGCTCGACATCAAGGCCGGGCAGCCGGCAACCGATCACGTGGTCGCCGCGCTCCGTGGAGGCGCTCACGTCGTCACGGCCAACAAGGGGCCCGTGGCATTCGCCTACCGCGAGCTCGAGACGGCTGCCGAGCTTGCACATCGCCGATTCCTGTTCGAGGGCGCCGTGATGGACGGCGTTCCCATCTTCAACCTGGTTCGCGAAACCCTGCCCGCCGCGGACATCCTGGGATTCCGGGGTGTGATCAACAGCACCACCAACTTCGTCCTCACCGCCATGGAGGCGGGGCAAAGCTGTCAGGACGCGCTGGCCGAAATGCAGCAGGCGGGCATCGCCGAGGCCGACCCGTCGTTCGACATCGATGGCTGGGACGCGGCAGCCAAGACGGCGGCGCTCATCAATGTGCTGATGCACGGGTCGGTGACGCCGCTCGCGATCGATCGAACGGGCATCGGCGGGATCACGATCGATCGGGTGCGGGAGGCCGTCGGTCGGGGGAAGCGGCTGCGCCTGGTCGCCACGGCCGAGCACCGCGACGGACACCCGGTCGGGCGGGTGGCTCCCGTTGAGCTGGACGCCGCCGATCCGCTGGCTCAACTGACGGGCATGCAGAACCTGCTCATCCTCCGTACGGACGTGCTGGGCGAGGTTGGCATCCATCAGCTCGAAGGCGGCCTCACCCAGACCGCGTACGCGCTGCTGACCGACCTGGTCACGATTGCGCGGGGAACCCGGGAGGAGTGATTAACCCTCTCGTGCATCCGCGTGTCCGACTCGCGTGAAGCCTGAGAACCTCGTGTGAATGTACTCCCGCGCGCTCGGCGATGTCTGGACTCATCCGTGGCTTTTCTTCGGGCGCGTGCCTCGTGCGGCGGGCAGGTGCGGTGACTCCTCAAGGATGTCGAGGATGGCCTTCGCGCAGTAGACCCGGTTGCGTCGGGACTCCGTCACCTGCGCGACTACCCCGGCGGATTCCAGACGGTCGATCGCGCGCTGAGCGGTTGTGAAGGCAACGCTGAGGCGCTCACCCAGCCTGTTTACGGTCCAGAATGGATTCTCTACAAACAGATCCAGCGCCCGCTCCGGCAGCCGCGACGATGACCTGGTCAGCTGCCCGCGCCATTCCTTGAGCAGTGCATCGATCCGTTGGATGCGGCCCAGCGCGTCCTCAGCCTGCGTCGTCACGCCGCGGAAGAAGTAGTTGAGCCACTCCTCCCACTCGCCCGCCTCTGTGACGGCCAGAAGCCGCGCGTAGTACTCGGGGCGGGTCGCCTCAAAGTAGGCGCTGACGTACAGGAGCGGCGAAGGCAGCACGTTCCGGGCGACCAGGAGCAACGTGATGAGCAACCGGCCCACGCGTCCGTTGCCGTCGAGGTACGGGTGGATCGCCTCGAACTGTGAGTGCGCGAGCGCCACTTGCACGAGCGGCGGCATCGAGTCGTCGTGCAGGAACGTCTCCCAGGCGCCGAGGCACTCCATGAGGCGGTCGGGTGGCGGTGGAACGAATGTGGCGTTCGCCAGCGTACTTCCCGCGCGTCCGATCCAGTTCTGGCTGCGCCGTACCTCGCCCGGTGTCGCCACATCGCCGCGCACGCCCTGCATGAGCTTCTCGTGGAGTTCCCCGACCAAGCGGAGCGAGAGGGGCAGATCCGGGAGGCGCGCCAAGCCGTGCTCGAGCGCGACGACGTAGTTGGCGACCTCCCGCAGATCGGCGGGGCTACGATCGACGATAGCGCCGGCTTCGGCCGCGAGCAGTTCGCCCAGGGTCGCCTGGGTTCCCTCGATGCGGCTCGAGAGGACCGCCTCGCGCCGGATGAACGGCCGGATGAGCAGGTGCGGGTTGGGCAGCCGTCGACCCTCGCCAGCCAGCCGGCCGATTGCGAGGTCCGCGCGCGACAGCGCCGCCACCAGCCCGGCGCTCCAGTCAAGAGGCGGCGGAAGCGGGTTCGGAACGTACGCCTGGTAGCCGCCCCGGCAGCGAACGCGGCGGCCGTGCGGCTGGCGCCTGGCCTGAGCGGTCATCGGTTTCCTTGTTAGCGGCCGCGAAAACAACCGGAGCTATTATTAGCGATAACTCGTGTAAACGCAAATACGAACCAATGCTCCGATCTGCGCGGTCGAACATCGGCCAACTGGTTCTCGGCTGCAAGCTCCTGTATCCTTCTTGTTGTGCGTCCGCTTGACGGCGGCGTTGCTGCCGGGTCACCGCATCAGGAGATCGTCCCATGCCGCTCGAAGTTGCGCAGATTCGCCGCCGTGTCCAATCGCGCCTTCTCGACCTGAAGCGGGCCTCGGGCGTCCGTCGCGAACGGGTGGCCGCCGCCGAGCAGGCGTACGCGACGTTCCTGTCGGAAGTGGCCGTGCCGGTCCTTACGACGGTGGCCCAGACGCTGACCGCCGAGAACCACCCGTACAAGGTCATCACGCCTGGAGACACTGTGCGCCTGGTGTCGGACCGGTCGAACCGGACGTTCGTGGATCTCCGTCTCGACACCACCCTGCCCACACCCGCCGTAGTGGCAGAAGTGAGCCGCGAACGCGGCAGCCGGGTCACAGCCGACGATCGCCTCGTCGCCGAAGGCGTAGCCATCGAGGCGACGACCGGCGAGCACGTGCTTGAGTTTCTGCTGGAAACGATGGCGGATCTGATCGAGCGCTAAGCTAAACGCTCCACAAACGACGTGTCGATCCCTTCGCGACGCAACTGCTCGACCAACGCTGCGCGATTGTCGGCCTGGCGGTAGGCCTCCCGTGCGTCGACCGCGCCGCTCTGAACAAATGCCAGCAGGGCGTCGTTCATCGGCACGCAGCCGTGCTTCCGGTCCGCATCGATCGCGAGCGGCAACTGCGCCACCTTGCCCTCGGCCAGCAGCGCGGCGACCGACGGGGTGTTGAAGAGCACCTCGCGGGCCGCCACGCGTCCGCCGCCGGACTTGCGTAGCAGCACCTGTGCGACGGCGCCTTGCAAGGATTCCGAGAGGGCCGCCGCCACCTGCGCCTGACGCTCTGAGGGCGCCGACGCGATCAACCGCGCCAGCGCCGCGGTGGTGGTTCGCGCGGTCATCGTCGTGATCACGAGGCGGCCCGAATCAGCGGCGTCGAGCGCCAGCGCCGTCAGATCGGCCGTCTTCAGGTCGTCAATCACGAGCACATCCGGATCTTCCCGCAACGCCGCGCGCGCCTGCGCCAGCATGGCGCCGGATTCGCTCCGCACTTCGCGCTGGCTGACGATGGCCTTCCGGTTCTCGTGGAGAAACTTGATCTCGCTCTCGAGGCTGATGATGTAGCCGGTCTGCGTCCGATTGATCTGGTCGACCAGCGCCGAGGCGAGCGTCGACTTGCCGCTTCGTCGCGGGCCCGCCAGCACGATCAGGCCATCGTCTGCTGCGCAGAGCGCCTGAATGTCACGGGAGAGTCCCAGCTGATCGGCCGAGACGACGCGGGTTGGAATCAAGCGGAACACCGCACCCGGACCGCGCTGATCCCGGAAGCGCAGGCACCGCACGCGGCCCACCTCCGGCAGGTCGCACACCCACTCGACGCCGGAATCCCCGACAGGGGCCTCGCGGCCTGCACCCGGCGCCACTTCGAGGATCAGCGACTCCACTTCGGCCGTGCCAAGCACCGGCTCGTCGTCGAGTGGCACGACGTCGTCCTCGATCCGTACGGTGGGTCTGGCCTCGGCCATCAGGTAGAGCGACGAGGCGCCCCTGGCGGCGGCGATACGCAGCAGCCGGCCAAGACCGAGACGTCGTGCAGAAAGCGTCGGCGTGGAACGACCCGAGTCGGTCCGGATCTGACTCCGAGCAAGCGGGAGGACGACACCCGGTTGCGACTCGCGTAACGGCGTCTCGCGCCGCCCGCCAGCCGCTTGTTCCGAAGCCCCATCTGCCGGCCCGCGCGGAGCCGAGATCGACGAAAGAGAAAGAGGCTGCGCGAACGGCATTGGCGGAGCGGCCGGGGCCGCAGGTTGGTCGCGCCGAAACCGCCCGCTGCCCCGCTGACGGCGCAGTTCAATCCAGATGTCGTCGCCGCCACGCGCGACCACCAGCACGAACCGATCGTCGGGCGCTTCGGGAATCGTCAGTTCCTTCTCGACGGCACCGACGTCGCGCAGGGTGCGCTGGTCCTCGTCCGACAGAAGATCGGTCAGGACATCGTCCATGGCCTCGATGGTCAGCGGACGCTCAGACAGATCCGAGGAACCCGATGGCGACAGCACGAACGGCCGTTCGCCGACGTGCATGACCAGCCCGTCACCATTGGTCCCGAGGACCGCCGCAATCAGAGATTCGATGAGCGACACGTGTGGTTCCCGGCCAATGAGACCTGTTCTTTCCGGTTGTCGGCCGAACAGTCTGTTAGCATTAACCGGCTCGCCAGGACCTGTCAAACGACGTCACGCCCTGCGTGGCGCCCCCTGCAATGGGACGAGGTAGATTCGCACCATTTCCACGACTTTGACGCCTTTGGTCTGGAACGGCGGCACGATCCTGTGGGTTCTCAGGTACTGCAGCATCCCGGCGTCCGCGTAGTCCGGCTGACCCACGCTTTCGATCGAGCCCAGTGCCGTACCAAGCTCTTCGAGCGTCATCCGATCGCACTGACCGATCCGCCGCCAGGGAATCCCGAACCGGCGCACGGTTTCGTGCCGGGTCCGCGTCCGAAACCTCACATATATTTCGTTACTGATGAACGCGTAGCCGGCTTCGGCACGGCTCGACGGCGCGTCCTCTATCCTCACGCTGGCGATGGAGTCCACGGTCTTGAGAGCGTCGATCACGGTGGCCGTGAACTCGCCCTCCGCGGTCCACCCAGATGTATCGATGTCCATCACACCAACCCGTCTGGCGCGGCGATCACTTTCGGGAGACATTGATGTAGTACAGATCGGTCGCGACGTCGAACTCCGCCACCTTCATCCCCAGGGCGATCGTCTTCCACTCGGTCGTCGGCGTGATGACCTGCCACGCGTCCTTCCGGCCGACCTTCACGGGCATCGCGAATGCCTTTTCGTCGGCTTTCCACCGATACGACACGGTGCCAGCGGGTTCGTCGAATTGCAACTCCAGTGTCGGCAACTCGGTGCGCCGCAGGTACTGGTCGAAGATCGGCGTCAAGTTGCGGCCGGTGTTCGCGTTGAAATAGGTGACGACATCTCCCGTCGTGATGTTCTGATACTTGAAGCGGGAGTAGAACCCGCGCACGAGGTTCCACCACCGGCGATCATCATCGACCAGGCTGCGCAGGGTGTTGATGAAGAGCGCGCCCTTGAAGTACATGTCCTGGGGAGGCGTTCTGCTGATGCCGCACGTCGTGATGATCGGTTCGCGGTTTCTGACCTTCGTCTTGTAGCCGTTCAGATACTTCAGGGCGTCCGCCTTGCCGAACAGGTGTTCCACGTACACGCCTTCGAGGTAGGTTCCCCAGCCCTCGTGGATCCACTCGTCGCAGACGTCGGCAGCCGTGACGCTGTTGCCGAACCACTCGTGCGCGCTTTCGTGAATGATGATGAAGTCGAATTTCGTGCTGATGCCAACGCCCGTCCAGTCTCGCTCGAGATAGCCGTTTGCGAAATGGTTGCCGTAGGTGACGGCGCTCTGATGCTCCATGCCTGAGTAGGGCACCTGAATCAGCTTGTAGCCGTCCCGGGGGAACGGATACGGGCCGACGTACTTCTGGAAGGCTTCCAGCATCCCCTTCGCCTGCGCAAACTGGCGCTTCGCCTTGTCAAGATCCTCCGGCAGCGCGTAGAAGTCGAGCCGAAGGCCGCTAATCGCGTCGCTGAAGTGCACGTACGCACCGATGTTGAGCGACACGCTGTAGCTGTTGATGGGGTAATGGATTTGCCAGTCGTAGCGCGTGTAGCCATCGCCCAGATCGGTCTTGCCCAGAAACTGGCCATTGGACACATCCACCAGATCCGTTGGCACCGACACGCTGAGCCGCATGTTTTCCACTTCGTCGCGCTGCTGATCCTTATTGGGCCACCAGACGCTCGCACCGGGGCCCTGGCACGACGTGTTGATCCAGTGGCGGCCCGCCGGGTCCTTCCGGAACGTGAAGCCGCCAAAGCGCCCCGTTTCGATCGGCGAACCGGAGTAGTGGAAGTTGACCGCGTAGACCCGGCCCTTCCTGAGCGTCTCCGGGAAGTCCACGAAGATGGCGTTGATCTCCCGCTGATACTTGAGTTCGACGTTGCCGAGCAGGATCTTGTCGACGTTCAGATTGGCAACGAGGTCCAGCTGGATGCGTGTGTCGTCGCGGAGCATCCGGAACCGGATCGTGTTCTTCCCGCTGATCAACTTCTTCTCCGGATCGACGCGCACGTCCAGGCTATATGACAGCAAATCGTTGTTGGCGCGATACGGCCCGTATTCGCCTCGGAGAATGTCGGCGCGAGTCGGGGCGGCGAGTGGTGGCGGCGATTGTGGCGCTGTTGGCGTCGGCGCTTGCGCCTGGGCCTGGGCCTGGGCCTGCATCCGGTACTCCTTCGGCGGCTCGGTGCCGCGGAGCCACGTGACGAAGTAGTCCCATCGCCGACGCATCATGTACGCTGACGCACTGCCGTACCCGTGGTTCTGGTTCGGCAGCATCAGCAGGTCGAAGTCCTTATTGGCCTTGATGAGCGCATCCACGATGAGCATCGTCTGATACGGCGGCACGTTGGTGTCCATCGTGCCGTGGGCCAGCAGCAGGTGCCCCTTCAGGTTCTTCGCGAAGTTCTGGTTCGCCTCGGCGTCGTAGTTGTCGGTGCCGTCAGGGTTGCGGACCACGAGGCCCTGGTAGCGCTCGCCCCAGTCGTCCTCGTTGAGGCGCTGGTCGTGATTGCCCGATTCCGCGATACCCGCTTTGAAGAAATCAGGGAAGCGGAACATCGCTGTGGTGGTCGCAAACCCGCCTCCGGAATGTCCCCAGATGCCGGCACGATCGAGATCGATCCACGGATACTGCTTCGCCAACTGGGTCATCCCGGCGATCTGATCCGGAATCGTGTTGTCGCGCCCCATCGCGCCGTAATACGCGTCCTGGAAGGCCTTGGATCGGCCCGGCGTGCCCATCCCGTCAATTGTGACCACGATGAAGCCCAGTTCGGCGAGGGCCTGGCGGTCGCCTCTCGCGGCGGAGAATGCGCGGCTGCCTGTGCTTCCGGTCTGCGGCCCGGGATAGACGTTGTTGACGATGGAATACTTCTTCGTGGGATCGAAGCTGGCCGGCCGGAAGAGCAGCCCGTAGATGTCCGTCGTGCCGTCGTGCGCCGTCATCTTGATGGGGATGGGCGGCTTCCAGCCGATCGCCAGCAGCTTTGAGATGTCCGCCTTCTCGATCGGCATGATGATGCGCTTGCCGCTGTCGTCGCGCAGACTCACCGCCGGCTCGCGTTCGGGAGTTGAGACCGTGTCAATCAGGTAACGCCCCGATGGCGACAACTGCACGACGTGGTCACCGGAATCCGGCGTGAGGGCCGTGTCGCCTGTTCCATCCAGGCTGATCCGGTACACATGCCTGAAGTACGGATCTTCACCCTTGTCCCGTCCCTGTGCGACGAACCAGATCGTCCTCGTCTTCTCGTCAATCCTGAGAACCTGCATCACCGGGCCGTCGCCTTTGGTGATCTGGTGCTTGAGCGCACCGGTGGTCAGGTCGTAGAGATAGAGATGGCCCCAGTTGTCGCGCTCGGAATACCAGATCACCTCGTTGGTGGCCCAGAGCGTGTGCCAGCCGGCCCGTGCCTCGTACTGCGTCTTGACCGTCTCGCTGAATACCGTGCGCACGGCACCCGTCGCTACGTCGGCGACGCGCAGTGTCGCCTGCCTGTGATCGCGCGAGACAGATGCGAAGGCCAACTGAGTGGCGTCCGGGCTCCATTGAAAGTCGCGCAGCGAAATGTCGTCACCCAGGGTGGCGCGGTGATAGTCGGGCGGCATCTGGATGCGCGTGACGCGTCCGGAGTCCACGTCGATGACGACCCGGTGGATCATGGCCATCACCCGATCGCCCGGCAGCGGAAACTTGGAGACGCGCAGAGTCGGATGGCCAACCGGACTGGTGGGCGTCGTGACGAGGTACATCTCGCCCACCTCTCGCTCGTCCTGCTGGAAGGTCGCGACCTTCGTCGAGTCGGGAGACCAGACGACGATCGCGCGATCGCTGCTGCTCCAGCCGGCGTTGTCGGTGGCGTAGCCGAAGTACTTCACGCCATCGTTCGTGAGTTGGCGTTCCTGGTCGCTCGCGACGTCGCGCACCCATAGATTCCAGTCGCGGATAAAGACCGCGCGCTTCCCGTCGGGTGAAGCCACCGCAATGTTGCCGGAGGCGCCGGCGCCGCCCCGGCCGCCGCGTCCCCCGGCACCCCGTCCCCCACCCGCAGCCCCGCGCCCGGTCGAGGCGGCTCCTGCCGATGTGCAGCCAGCCCCCGTCACGTCGCATGTCCAACGTCGCGCTTGCACGTTGAACGAGACCGCCTTGCCGTCGACCGCAAGCTCGAGCGCGTCCAACTCCAGACGCTGCGGGTTGAACGTCGCACTCGCCGCCGCCGAGAGTCGTGCCGCCAGTTTCGCGTGGTCGAAAAGCGGCGTGCGCGTCATGGCGACCGGGTCAATCAACACGTACTCGAAGCCGGTCGCTGTCGTGCTTCTGTACCAGAACCGCTCGTCGGGCAGCCAGGTGGGCGCCACGTTCCCGCCCACCACGAGCGGGTTGACGGCCGGTCCCAGAAACTGCTCGGCGCGCGCGTAATCGGCAGCGGTGATCGGCGGTGGCGCCTGTGGTGCGGGCGGTGCCGGCGTTTGCGCCAGGCTGGACTCGACAACCACCCCTCCACAGAACACGACAACAAGCGCGGACACAAGCAGTCGATCAGCTCGCGATGACATGGACGTTCTCCCTGGTTTCAATCCGCCATCATATCCGTGCCGGGGGGCGGAAGCATGTGCTACCATGTGCTACATGAGAACCGACATCACGACCGTTCGGCGTCGAGGCCCCATCAACGGCCGGGTCGGCGTCCGGGAGTTGCGCCAGAACCTGAGCGTGTACCTTGAACGCGTGGTCGCGGGCGAGACGCTCGACGTGACCGACCGGGGGCACACGGTGGCGATGCTTGTGCCGCTGCGCCCGGGAGCAACGCTTGTGGAGCGCCTGGTCGCGTCGGGACGGGCGATTCCTGCCACCAGGCGACTCGAAGACCTGCCTCCGCTCAAGGGGAAGATCCCTGCTGACTTGGGCGAGCGTGCTCAGCGGGCACTTCAGGAGTTGCGGGAAGACAAGATATGAACTTCCTGCCCGTGTATCTTGATTCCTCCGCACTCATGAAGCTGATCCTGCCAGAAAGGGAAAGCGTGGCGCTCGAACGGGAACTTGAACACTGGCCCGACTGGGTCTCAAGTGAGCTGGCCGCGGTCGAATGTCGGAGGACACTGCGACGCATCAGCGCTCCGGCCGCAGCGAGCCGCCGGGCTGATGGTGTCCTCAGAACAACGACGCTCATCCGGCTCGATTCGGGGGTCATGCGGCTCGCGGAGCACGTCGGTCCTCCAATGATCCGATCGCTCGATGCCCTCCACCTGGCCGCGGCACTCTCGATTGGCGACTACCCGGAGGCATTCATCACCTACGACGACCGCCTGGCTGCTGCCGCGCGCGCCCTCAAGCTCAACGTGCTACAGCCGGGCCGGTAGCGGACTCGTCGCGCTTGCCGGGTCGCCCGCATTCACGGTGACTGCCCGGCGCTCAGGACGCCGCCGACAAACCGGCTTGCAGTTGAGGCGGCCCGACGATAAGGTACCGCGCGGGAGGATATCCATGATGCGCAAGGTAGCGATACTGCTGGTCGTCGTCGTGCTCGGGAGCCAGGCGGTGATGCAGGCGGCGTCCCGGACGTTGCCGACACCGGAGTCGGTTCTGGGCTTCAAGCCGGGAGCCGACAACAAGCTGGCGACCTACGACCAGGCCATCAGCTACCTGAAGAAGCTTGCCGCCGCCAGTCCGTCCATCAGGCTCGTGGAAGCCGGAAAGACGACAGACGGGCGCGTCATGTATTTCGCCCTCATCTCGAATGCGAAGAACCTCGACAACGTCGATCGGTACCGCGAGATCGCGCAGCGCCTGGCTCATCCGCAGGGCCTTTCCGACGATGAAGCACGCCGGCTCGCGCGCGAAGGCAAGGCATTTGTCCACCTCGACGGCGGCTGCCACGCCACTGAGGTGGCTGGCGCGCAGATGACGCTGCAGCTGGCCTACGACCTCCTCAACCGCGCGGCTGAGCCCGCCATCAAGGACATCCTCGACAACGACATCCTCATGCTGTGGCCGACCATGAATCCGGACGGCCAGCAGATGGTGGGTGAATGGCTCGCGAAAAACGCCGGGACACCCTATGAGCAGTCGGGCCTGCCCCGCCTCTATCAGGAATACGTCGGCCACGACAACAACCGCGACGCGTACATGCTGAACATGATCGAGTCGCGCGTGATGGAGCAGTTCTGGCGCCAGTGGGAGCCGAACATCATTTACGTGTTCCACCAGTCCGCGCCCTTCCCCACCCGCATCTGGCTGCCGCCCTTTTCTGAACCGATTGCCCTCGACGCTCCGTATGTGGTGTCGCGCGAAATCAACATGATCGGCATGGCCATCGCGAAGAGCCTCGATGAGCGGGGACAGGTCGGCGCCACGCACATGGGGCAGGCGTTTGACGCGTGGTATCCCGGCTACGTGGACTACGCGCCGGTGTTCAAGAACATCCCGGCGTTCTGGACGGAGACAGCTGGCAACATGGCCGCGCCGCGCGAGTACACGCTGAACGATCTTCCAGAAAGCTATCGCGACCTCAGGCCGCAGAGCCTCTACGCGAGCCCGTGGCCTGGCGGCTGGTGGCGGTTGGGCGATGCGGTGGCCTACAACGAGACGGCCGCGATCTCGACGCTCGAGTTCGCCGCCAAGTACCGGGAATCGCTGCTCTACAACCGCTATCAGGCCGGCCGGGACCAGATTGCCGCGGGCAGAAAGACCGCGCCGTACGCGTACATGATTCCGCAGGATCAGCGCGACCCTGTGGCAGCCGTCGAGATGCTGCGCCGCCTCGCCTTTGGCGGTGTGCGTGTGTCGCAGTTGACCTCGCCAGCCACGATTGACAAGGTCACGTACGCAGCCGGCACGTGGGTGGTGCCGACCGACCAGGAATTTGGCGCCATGGCGCGCGAGTTGCTCAACCCGCAGAAGTACCCAGACCTGCGGCAGTACCCGGGCGGCCCGCCGGTCAGGCCCTACGACGCGGCGGGGTGGACGCTGCCCCTTCAGATGGGCGTCAAGGTCACCGCTGTCGCCAGCCCGCTCGCCGAAGACGTGCGCGGGAAGCTGAAGCTGCTTGGCGCGACACCGCTGCCGACGGCAAAGCCCACTCCGTACAACATGACCGCCTCCGCCGATCCCGCACCGTTCGACAGCGTGCCTGGCATCGGATTCGATTCAAGTCCTTCCGCGGCGGCGATCATCCCGCCGGCCGGCAGGCTTTCTGGCAGCGGTCCCGCGCTCGCGGTCGATCCCGCCCAGAACAACGCCTTCCGAGCCATCACGCGTGCCTGGAAGCTTGGGGCCAGCGTTCAGTTCGCCGCGGGCGCTCGCGCCGCGGGTGCCCGCTACATCATCACCGGACTGCCCGACGCCGCTCAGGCCGATCTCGTCAAGTCGCTGGCGCTGGTCGCGGAGCGCACGTCAGCATCCGGTGTGGCGATGAAGAAGCCCCGCATCGGACTGTATCAGCCGTGGACCGGCAGTATGGACGAAGGGTGGACCCGGTGGCTGCTCGAGCAATACGGCTTCGAGTTCGTAAGTCTCCATCCGGAGGATTTCAAGACGCCGCTTCGCGACAAGGTCGACAGCATCATCCTCGCTGATGATGCCCGCATTCCGGTGGAGAGCGGCGGCCAGGCTGCGGTCGCACGAGGAGCAGCGGGAACAGCGGCCGCGCCACCAGCGGGTGCTCGGGCAGCGGGCGCCGCACCGGCGGCGGGCCGCGGCCAGGGCGGGCGCGGCGGCGGATCGGGCCGGGCGGTGCGTCCCGAGTATGCCTACGCCCTCACGGCGGCCGACCTCCAGGCCTTCGAGACATTCGTGCGGGACGGCGGGACGGTAGTCTGTTTCAACTCAGCCTGCCGATTCGCGATCCAGCAGTTCAAGTTGCCGGTAAGGAACGTCGCCGAAGGCCTGAAGCCAGAGGAGTTCTTCCTGCGTGGATCGATTGTCAACGTCCAGACCGACCCCACGCATCCGGTGATGGCCGGCATGGACGAAACCTCTGCCGTGTTTGTCGATGGCAGCCCGGTCTACGAACCCCAGGTGGGATTCAAGGGCACGATCCTCGCCAAGTACGCCGATACTGGCTCGCCTCTGCAGTCTGGATACCTGATTGGCGAGAAGTACCTTCAGGGCAAGGCGGCGGCGCTCGACGTCGAGCTCGACAAGGGACATGTCGTGCTGCTCGGCTTCCGTCCGCAATGGCGCGGTCAGCCGTTTGCCACGTTCCGCGTCGTCTTCAACTCTGCGATCTACGTGCGATAGGTTTAGATGGTTCCAGCGCCGCCAGCAGATCCGAAGGCCGGTCGATGATGACGTCGTCTGGCCGAAGCGTGGTCGGGTCGATGCGGCAGAAGCCGAACCCGTAGCGGGCGACGCACAACTGGACGCCGGCCGCGCGGGCGGTCTCCACGTCGACGTCCGAATCGCCAATGAGCCAGGTCTGCGACGCCGAGGCACTCTGGCGCCCCATCAACCACCGCAGCCCTTCCGTATCGGGCTTGCGCGCAGACGTTCCGTCGCCGAACACGCAGTCCTTGAAGAACCGATCGAGACTCGAGTGGATCATGATGCGCCGGGTCGCCTGTTCGGGCTTGTTGGTCAGCATCGCCAGCCGGTGGATGCGACTGATCGTCGTCAGGGTGTCGATCATCCCCGGATAGGGGACGGTGTGATCGAGCATGCGTCGATCGTAGATCTCCAGGAATCGGCTGAGCGCACCAGCCGGCTGATCCGCGACGCCGGCTGTGGACAGGATGCGCTCTACCAGCGTGTGCGCACCTTCGCCGACCATCAAGGTGACCGCGGGAAGGTCGAGCCGTTTCCCGCCGTACTCCTCAGAGAGATCGCTGGCCGACTCGGTCAGGTCGACGATCGAATCCACCAGCGTTCCGTCGAAATCAAAGACAAGCAGCACTGTGGACGTTCCCGGCCCTAGTCGCCGCGATAGGTGGCACACGACGTGGGCGTTTCCCAGAGGCGCACAGCCTCGACCGGAAAGCCCTGCGACCTCGCGTATTCGTAAATGATCTTCGCGAGGTGCTCGACGGTGGGATTGGCGTCCACGAGGAACAGCGGTTCGTTTTGCTCCTGCAGGGGCTTGACGAGCGGGTCGTCCCGGCGCAGGACCATCTGGTGATCGATGTGCTCGTCGATCCACGACTTCACCACGCGCTTGATGTCGGCAAAGTCGCAGACCATGCAGCGGCTGTCGAGCTGCCCGCTCCGCACTTCGATCTCGACGGTGGCATTGTGGCCATGCGGGTGCTTGCAGATCCCGTCGTAGTCCAGCAACCGGTGGCCGTAGCAGAAGTCGATGCGCTTGCTCACGGAGTACATGGGCCTACTCGTTGATGTGCACGACCTTGGCTGGCGCGAAGCCATTGAACCACGTCGCCGACGCGTTGCTGTACGCGCCGATGTCCTCGGAGTAGACCAGGTCGTCGAGCTGGAGCTCCGGGAGCGCCTCCGACTGGGAGATGGTGTCGAGGCCGTCGCAGGTTTGTCCGAAGACCGCCGACACCTCGGTCGGGCCCTTCCTGAAGGCCTTGAAATGGTACGGGCAGTGGTCGAAGATCAACCCCGAGAACGTGTGATACACGCTGTCGTCGATGTAGTAGCACGGCCTGCCGTCCCGGACGGCCTTGCCGATGACCGTCGCGATCGAGGTGACGGCCGTCGCCACGAAGAAGCGCCCCGGCTCGGCGATGATCTCCATCTCCTTCGGGAACAACCGGTTGATCTCGGCGTTGATGACCTTTGCCAGCTGGCTGAACGGCTGGACGTGGCGGTTGTAGCGCACGGGAAATCCACCACCGATGTCCAGAATCTTCATGTCGAAACCGCGCGACACGGCTTCCTGCCGGACCAAGGCCGACATGTTCAGCGCCTGCACGAAGTTCTCGAAGTTCGTGCACTGGCTCCCGACGTGAAAGCTCAAGCCCTCTACCACCAGCCCGGCCTGGTGCGCCTCCTCGATCAATGCCACAGCCTCGCCGGGCTCGCAGCCGAACTTGGACGACAGTTCGACCATCGATCCGGTGTTTGGCACCCGGATGCGCAGCAACAGCCCGGCATGCGGCGCAAAATCCCGGATCTTCCCGATCTCAATGCGGTTGTCGAAGGTCACCAGCGGCTTGTACGTGTCGAGCGCGCGCAGCGTGTCCTTCGGTTTGACGGGATTCGCGTAGACGATCTTGTCCCACACGAACGCCTGCCGCTCAGCGGCGGGCCGCGTCTTGATGAAGTCATACACGAGCATGAACTCGGGAAACGACGCGACGTCGAAGCTCGCGCCGGCGCGGAACAGCGTCCGCACGATCTCGGGCGCGGGGTTGGCCTTGACGGCGAAGTAGGCCTGCACACGCGGCAGGTACTTCTTGAACTGCGCGTAGTTCTGCCTGAGGATGTCGTGGTTCACCACCACGAGGGGCGTGCCGTGCCGGGCCGCCAGCGCCTTGAGTTGTGCGGGAGTGGTCTTGGCCATGGGCGTCAGCCAATCGCCGGATCGGATCCGTCGATCATCTTCAGTCCGGTGTGCGCGAAATACTCTCTGGTCAGCGCCTTCAGCATCGCCGGGCGTGCCTGGTACAGCCGGCGCGTCTTCCGCTTCTTGTGCCTCGCCAGCGCGTAGTGCGTGAGAATCGGCATCGCGATGGTGGTGTCGGTGTAGCACACGACGGCATCGGGAAGCCGATCCGGATCCACCTTGCCCCAGCTCACCGCCTCGCTCGGGGTCGCGCCGCTCAGGCCGCCGGTGTCGGGGCGAGCGTCGGTCACCTGCAGGAAGAAGTCCTGGCCGAACTCCTTGATACGCAGCACTTCCTGGATCTGCGGCTCGGTCTGCAGCATGAAGTTCTTCGGGCTGCCGCCGCCCCACAGCACGACGGCGCTTCGGCCGCCACCGCGCTTGGCCGCCAGGACGATGCCGGTCGTTTCGTTGACGTCGATTGACGGGTTCAGCCGAAGCTTGTTGCCGCGCAGTTCCACGCCCGCGACGTTCATGCCGATGGTCGAGTCACCCGGCGACGAGGTGTAGCACGGCACGCCCGCGCGGTAGGCCGCCGCGAGCACCGACACGTCCTTCAGGCCTGCCTTGCGTTCCCACTCGGCCGCGTACTTGCCCAGCAGGTAGTGCAGTTCGGCCGTGCCCATCTCTTTCTGGAATTCAGGCTGAACCAGGATGTCGCGCAGCGTCTCGTCGGTGGCCATCAGGCAGTCGCTGTAGCCCATCAACACGTCGTAGACGCGGACAATGTCGTTGTCGCGCAACTCGGTGTCGTCCATAGTGAAGCTGCCCATCCGGATCGGATAGTTCAGCGCGAAGTGCAGGTCGTGATACAGATTCGCGCCCGTGGCGACAATCCAGTCCACGAATCCCGCCTTGATGAGCGGCACGATCGACGAGCATCCCAGACCCGCAGGCGTCAGCGCCCCGGACAGGCTCATGCCAATGGTGACATCCGGCTCGAGCATCTTCTCGGTGAACAACCGGCAGGCTTCCCGCAGCCGGCCCGAGTTGTACGCGAGAAACGCATCATCAACGATGTCCTCGAGTTTTTCCTTGCCCGTGAGATTCTTCGGAAGCACCCGCTTGCCGGACATGTACTTGTGCCGGTTCGGACAGGCTTTCTTCTTCATCCACTCCGGCATGTCGGACAGATCCTTACGGTGTCGGCTGGGCGCGGTCGGGTTCTTGGCCATGTGAGTCGCTTGCTCCGGTCTTTCGAGATGATTTACAGCATTATAGCGAAAAGGGGCGCCCACCCGGACGCCCCTCACCTGTCTTCCAATCGCCCAACGAATCCGTCGCTACCAGTTCTTCAGACTGATTGACCCCGCGCCGGTCCGCAGTTTCAAAAGCTTCCCGCCGTCACCGATCCTGCCGCGCGCCGATGAGCGATCGTGCGACTCGCCTTGCGCGCGCCGATCGCTTTGGCCCGCGAGGTTGTCGATCCGCACTCGGCCGTCGCCGCTCTCGGCGTCGACCTCCGCGCCGAACCCGTCCGACACACGCATGTCGATGGAGCCGTCGTTGGTGGTCGCGACCCAGTCGGCGTCCATCGTGCTGCCCTTTCGCGCCGTCAGCTTGATCGAGCCGTCGCCAGAGTCGGCCCGGACACCACGAAGCGTGCCCTCGATGCTGATGCTGCCGTCGCGCGTTTCGACATCCACGTGCCCGTCAATCTCGGCGGCCTGGATCGAGCCGTCGCCCGTGCGCACGAACAGATCACCCTTCGACTCCGTGATGCGCACGCTGCCGTCGCCGGTGCGGATGTTGATCTTTCCGTTGACGCGCTTGATGGTCACCGAGCCGTCGCCGCTATCGAGCTTCAGGACCGACTGCGTCGGCACCGTCACCACGAGGCTGGCGCTCGGCGACTGGCCGAACGTGAAGTGGGTGGCCGACGCGACCTTCGGGATGTCGACGGTGATCGTGTTGCCGGTTTGCGTGGTCTTCACCTGGATCTTGTCCACAGCCGCCTGGTTGTCGCCACGCTTCTCGACTTCGACCAGCACTTCCGGCTTGTCCCAGCCCCGGACTTCGATGGAGCCGTCAAACGTCGTCAGCTCGACCTGCGGTGATCCCGTGACGGTGAACTTCTTCTCTTCCCGTGCGCTGAATCGAGCCGCGCCGATCCTGATATCGCAACCCGCCAGCGTCGCGGCCATGGCCATCACGCTCACCGCGCTGGTCGCCCCCCGGAAACTCCACATGCCCATGGATCAACCTCCGGGAAGTAGGACGGATTCGGGGCGCGGGAAGTTCAGTCGCGACCGAGGCAGGCCTGGCCGGCGATGTAGGTTTCGACGACCGTCGACTGCGGGCCGAGCACGACCAGGTCGGCCACCGCTCCCGGTGCGATGACGCCGTGGCCGGTCAGGCCAAGCTCTCGCGCGGGGGTGGTCGCGCAGAGCGTCGCGGCGTCGACCAGTCCGAGGCCGCCGACGCTGGTCAGCACGCGAAACACGCGGTCCATGGTGGCGGTGCTGCCCGCCAGAGTGTTGTCCTCGAGAAACGCGCCTTGTTCACCGACGTCGATGGCGCGACCGCCAATCCTGGCGCGTGAGCCCGGGGGAAGCCCGGCGCCCGCGCTGCCGTCGGTGATGGCCATGATCCGATCGGCGCCCTTTGCGGCAATCGCCATTCTCAGCATGCCGGGATGCACGTGATAGCCGTCGCACACGATCTCGGCGGCGATCTCCGGCGCCTGCAGCACCGCGCCGGCCAGCCCCGGCTCGCGGTGGCCGAGCGGCGGCATCCGGTTGAACAGGTGCGTGGCCTGGCGCGCCCCCGCGCGGATGGCGTCGATGGCGATGTCGAACGTGGCGGCCGAGTGGCCGAGCGACACGATGCGCCCGGAGGCGACCAGGCGCCGGATGAGGGCCATCGCCCCGTCCAGTTCCGGCGCCAGCGTGATGATGCCCACGTCCGGGCCGGCTTCTTCGATGACGCGAAGGATGTCGGCAGCGGTGAACTGCTCGGTGTGCGCCGACTGGCGATCACGCTGCCCCGCCGCGAGCGCCGCGGCTGGCGATCTGAGGCACGAGAGCGCCTGGGCTCCCTTGTAGTCGGGGTTGAGGAAGTTGCTCTCGAGATGAGCGGGCAGCACACGCGCGGATCGGGCGTCGGGCGCCTCACGACACCGGCGGACGGCCGCCACCAGCATGCGCAGGTCGTCAGGCGGGCACGCCACGCTGGTCGGGGAGAAGGCCGTCACGCCATATTTCGGCATGCGCGCGGCCAGCTCCCGGACGGCGCCGGGGCCATCGAGCGAATCGATCCCCTCGAGGCCATGCACGTGGACGTCAATGAACCCCGGGACCACGGTGTGGCCGGGCAGATCGACGCGCGGGACATCTGATGCCGTCGGCACCACCCGCGACAGGACGCCGGAGATCCGGCCGTCTTCGATGATGATGGTGCCCCCGGGCGTGACGCGGTCGGGCAGCACGATGTCGACGCCGGCAAGAACCAGGGTCTGCGTCATGCGAGTGTCGGGGCCACTGTAACAGAGCCATGGGGTCAGATCCAAAACACAACATCTCGGGGCAACGTGAAACCTGAAGATGTTGTGTTCTGGATCTGACCCCAATGACACTTGACACAGGGGGCCGACGGAGCCAAGGTAGCGTGCATGGACAGTTTCTGGCAGTCCTGGGGTCTCTACATCGTGCTCGTCGCCGCCGCGCTTCTGGCGATTGGGCTGTGGATCGTCTGGTTGAAGGGGAGACCCTTCACCGCAGGCGACGTGTTCCGCGCCAGCCGCCTCAGCAAAGGCAACCACCTGCTGCCGACCCAGGTGCTCATCACCGCGTCGAACGTCGTCCACTACACGCCGCAGTGGTTCGGCAGGTACGAGCATTCCATTCACATTGCGCATATCGCGTCGGTGGGCATCGACACGCACATCATCTTCTCGGATCTCTACATCGAGACCTCCGGTGGCGCGACGCCAATTCATTGCAGGGGTCACTACAGGAGAGACGCCGTGAGGATGAAGGATCTGATCGAGGGCTACCAGACGGCGTATTACGCGGGTGGCGGACCGAAGCCCGTTCCGCCGGCGGCGGCCGCGAGCGAGGCAGCCCGAAGCTAGGACATGACCATGCCGGGGACGTTCACGACACGGCTGGCGATGGCGGGCCTGGCTGGAGGCGGCGCCGCCGGTTTCTGGCTTGTCCGCGGCTCGTCCGTGCCTGCCTGGATCGCCTTCCTGCTCGCGATCGTGACGGCCGGCGCGGCCGTGCTGGCCTTTCGCCTCCGGGCAAAAGGGCTGGCGGCAGTCGCCGACGCGCAGCGCGAGCATCACCGCGCCTCGGACATTTCGCTCGCGACCGTCGAGGCCCTCGCGCGGGCGATTGAAGCCCGGGCGCGATCGTCCCGCACGGACATACGCCGCGAACAGGCGTACGCGGTCGAGATGGCGAAGGCGTTTGGCGTGCCGGCCCAGGAGATCGACGGCATCAGAATGGCGGCGCTGCTGCACGATGTCGGCAAGCTCGGCGTCCCGGACCACATCCTGACGAAGAAGGGGCCGCTCACCGCCGAAGAGACCGGCAAGGTCCGCATCCACTCGCAGCTTGGCGCCAACATCATTGCGGACGTGCTGTTTCCATATCCTGTCGCCTCGCTTGTGCTCTGCCATCATGAACGGTGGGACGGGTCGGGCTACCCGGCGGGCCTCAGCGGCGGCGATATCCCGCTCGGGGCGCGCATCCTCTCGGTGGTCGATCACTTCGTGTCACTGATCTCCGATCGCCCGTTCCGCAAGGCCGTCTCACACGCCGAGGCGATCGAGGAGCTGCGGCGGGAGGCGGGGCGTGCGCTCGATCCGGTGATGGTGTCCCGCTTTGTCGAGCTGCTGCCGTCGCTCGAGGCGGCGTTCGAGACGGGGACCGCGGCGGGTACGCGTGCAAACGGCCCAGGCGGGGCAGACGAGCATCCGTATTACTCCGAGGACACCGAATCCCAGGCCTCGGTGTTCGACGAAATCGCGCTGGCTCAGAAGGAAGTCTACGCGTTGTACGAGGTCGCGCAGGGATTGGGCACGAGTCTCGGCGTGGCCGATTCCATGGGCGTGATTGCCGAGAAACTGCGCGATCTGGTGCCGTTCGCGAGCTGCGCGCTCTTCCTGCACGACACCACGAGGCGAATTGCCCGCTGCCGGTACGCGATTGGCAGCGGTGCCAAGCAGTTGCGCCTGATGGAGCTGCGCGTTGGAACAGGGCTGGTCGGCGGCGTGATCGCGACGCGCGAGTGCGGCGTCAATAAGGATCCGAGCGAGGACTTTCTCTCGATTGGCGTGCCGGTCGATGGCCATATCCTCAGATCGGCGCTGGTGTGCCCGCTCATCGTCGCCGAGCGCGTGATTGGTGCCCTGGCGATGTACCACACCGAGCCCGGGTTCTTTACCGACGACCACCGCCGTATCGCCCTGCGCGTCACGGGGCAGGCGTCGGCGGTGATTCACAACTCGGTGCTCTACGAACGGACGCACGAAGAAGCGGTCACCGACCAGTTGACCGGGCTGCCGAACAACCGCTTCCTGATTCTCCACCTGACTCGTGAACTGGCCCGCGCCAGGCGCATGGCTTCGTCGGTCGCCGTGATGCTGCTGGACCTGGACAACCTCAAAGACATCAACGACAGCTACGGGCATCCGGCCGGTGATCGGGCACTGCGCGAAGTGGCGGCGGTGCTGCGCCGGGCCATCCGGCCGTACGACATCGTGTCCCGATACGGCGGCGATGAGTTCATTGTGCTGCTGTCGGACTGCGGCATCGAGGACGCCGAGGCCAAGCGCATCGAGTTGCAGCAGGTGATTGACGCGCTTCCGTTTGTCGTGCGGGGCACGCAACGGGTGCTGCTGGCCGTCAGCGTCGGCGCGGCGGTGTTCCCCAGAGATGGCGACACGTACGAAGCGCTGCTGGCCGTGGCGGATCAGCAGATGTACCGGGACAAGAGCCAGCGCAAGCGCCTCACGCCAGCACCATCCGGCATCCCCACGGCGATGGAGAGCGGGGCCATCGAGGACGTGGAGCTGCGGAAGGCTGCCGAAGGCGTGTTGTAACGTCCAATACCGGTGTCAGGTCTTCTTGCCCCGGCCAGGACGTCCGCCAAACGCGTGCCGGGCCGACTGACTGGGCCCTCCCCCTGGCGCGCCGCCTGGACCCGGCCGGCCGCCATGCGGTGAAAACCCGCCTCCCTGGCGACCGCCGCCAGGCCGCTCGTGGCCAGCCGCGGACTTGCCGCCGCCGCCCGGCCGGTGCGGTCCGCCATGCCCGGTCCGAAACGGCTTGCCGTGCCCGCCGGCACCTCGGCCGCCGGTGTTGTGCATCGTAAACTCGGGAATCCGCCGCTCGGGCACCTGGCCCTCGATCCGCGGCAGCGTGGCCCGAATCAACTGGCGATGCACCGGACCGTCCGCACGGGGGCCGTCAGCAGGCTCCGCCTCGGCAGCCGCGACCGGCGCAACAGTCTGGCCCGCTCCGGTTTCAACATCACACGGCGCGTCAGGCAACGCCGCCATGGCTGGCGGCGCCTCGGGAGTGACCACCATGCCAGCCGGAGGCAGCGGAGGCGGGCCGGCTACCGGCTTCTTCTTCCGTGTCGGCGGCACTTTCGCCTCCCGATACACGTGTTCCGAGTCGCACGCGGTACAGCGCACCTGGCGGACGTCGCCATCCACCATCGCCACGATCGCATGATCGCTGACGCGCCGTTCGCGCGGACAGTAGTCTTCTACAAACTCACCAACTCGAAGCTGGCGCTTCACCATTAAGAGATCCCCCGGATACTCGGGCAGGAAAGGGAGAGGCTGAAGAACGTCTGATTCTAGCAAAGCTACGGATGGAAGGGCAAATGTTACTCGAGCCAGGCGCGCAGTTCTGCGAGCGCGGCGGCAACCGCGGCGGGGCTGGTCGATTGCGGCGTCCGCTTGGCCGCGACCGAGGCGGCGGCCGTGATTGAAGCGGCGATCGCCGGCGTAAAGTGAGGATCGAGCCGGCCCCACTCGTCTTCGGTCAACTCCGAGAAGTCGCGCCCCTCGGCGGCCAACTGGCGGACGATGGCCCCGACAACGGCGTGGGCCTGACGGAATGGCACGCCGGCGGCAACCAGATGCTCTGCGACGTCGGTCGCCAGCAGCAGACCCGCCGCGGCGGCCTCGGCCCTCGCGGCGTTCAGGCGCAGCCCCGCCATCACCGCTGCGGCCACATCCAGTGAGGATGCGAGCGTGGTCTCGACTTCGAACGCGGCTTCCTTGTCTTCCTGCAGGTCGCGGTTGTAGCCGCTCGGCAGGCCCTTCATCGTGGTAAGCCAACCGGACAGTCGCCCGAGGACGCGGCCCGACTTGCCGCGCATCAGTTCCAGCGGATCAGGGTTCTTCTTCTGCGGCATCAGGCTGCTGCCGGTGGCGAACTTGTCGGGCAGATCGAAGAACGCGAATTCCTCGGACGTGAAGAGAATGATGTCCTCGGCCATCCGGCTCAGGTGGACCATCGTGAGCGAGGACGCGTAGAGGAAGCTCGCCACGAAGTCGCGATCCGACGTTGCGTCGAGGCTGTTGGTGACCGTGCGCGAGAAGCCGAGCCGATCCGCCAGTGCCCGCGTGTCGATCGCGTACGTGGTCCCGGCAACGGCCCCCGAGCCAAGCGGCATCTCGTCGGCCCCGTCGAGCGCCTGGTCGAAGCGCTGGCAGTCGCGACGGAACGCCGCAGCGTGCGCAAGGAAGAAGTGAGCGACGAGGATCGGCTGCGCCCGGCGCAGATGCGTGTAGGACGGCATCGTGCTCAACGCCGACGCCTCCGCCTGGTCGGCAAGCGCCGTAAGCAGCCGGTGCAGCCGGTTGATGAGCAGCGGAATCCGCCGCTTGAAGTAGAGACGCAGATCCAGCGAGACCTGCTCGTTGCGCGACCGCCCCGTGTGCAGGCACCGGCCGGCATCCCCGATGCGGTCGATCAGTTCGCGTTCAACGAAGGCGTGGACGTCTTCATCCTGACCGGTCACCCACGCGGGGTCGCGGCGGCCGGTCTCGAGGATGTCCCGCAGGGCGCCGTCAATGGCGCGTGCGGTCTCGGCTGAGATGGCTCCTGCCTTGGCGAGCGCCTCGGCCCACGCGAGGCTGCCGGTCACGTCTTCGGCGAACAGGTGCCGGTCAAACGGCAGCGACACGCCGTACGAGAAGACGTCGGGATCGGGATCCGTGTCGAACCGGCCGGACCACACGTGCGGCATCAGATGGCCTTCGGCTCTTCTACAGTCGTTCTCCCGGCCAGTCCCCACTTGCGTGAGACCGTCTCCACCGGCAGGCCGTAGAGCTTGATGAAGCCCACCGCGGCCGTATGGTCAAACGTGTCGCCCTCGTCATACGTGGCCAGCCCATGATCGTAGAGCGCGAACGGCGACTGCCGGCCAACCACGCGACAGGCGCCCTTGAAGAGCTTGAGGCGAATCGCGCCGGTCACTCGGGGCTGGATCGTGGCCACGAACGCATCGATCGCCTCGCGCACAGGCGAGAACCAGAGCCCGTTGTACACGAGGTCCGCGTACTTGAGCGACAGGTCCTGCTTGATCCTGGTGAGATCGCGCGGGCAGACGAGGTTCTCGAGGTCCCGGTGCGCCGCGTGCAGCACGACGGCCGCGGGCGCCTCGTAGATCTCCCGTGACTTGATGCCGACCAGCCGGTTCTCGACCATGTCGATCCGGCCCACGCCATGGGCACCGGCGATTGTCGCGATGCTGGCGATGATCTCGGTGAATGGCATCGACACGCCGGTGACGGCCGTCGGCACGCCCCGCTCGAATGCGAGTTCGACGTAGGCCGGCTCGTCGGGACACTCGGACGGATCTTTCGTGAGCGTGTAGACATCGTCTGGCGGTTCGACCCACGGGTCCTCGATCACGCCGCACTCAATCGACCGCCCCCAGAGGTTGGCGTCGGTGCTATAGGGACTGGCGACCGTGACAGGCACCGGGATGCCGCGCGTGCGGGCATACTCAATCTCGGCCGGACGCGTCATGCCCCACTCGCGGGCCGGCGCAATCACGCGGATCCCAGGCTCGAGCGCGCGCGCGGACACGTCGAGACGCACCTGATCGTTGCCCTTGCCGGTGCACCCGTGGGCGATGGACCTGGCGCCCTCGATGCGTGCGATCTCGACCAGTTTGCGCGCGATGAGCGGCCGGCCGAGCGCGGTGGCGAGCGGATACTGGCCTTCGTAGATCGCGCCGGCCTGCAGTGCCGGGAGGATGTATTGGTCGGCGAATTCGTCGCGCACGTCGAGCACGTGCGCCCGAACGGCGCCAGCCGCCAGCGCGCGCTCGCGGACCGATTCGAGTTCTTTGCCCTGCCCAAGATCCATCGTGACGCAGACCACCTCGGCGTCGTACGTCTCCGCGAGCCACGGCACAGCCACCGACGTGTCCAACCCGCCCGAGTACGCCAGCACAACCCGTTCCTTCGCCATCACCGTTCCTCTCTCTCGACTGTCATGCCCGGCCTCAAGACCCGCCCCCCTGGTCAGTGTCCTGCCCGCGGCTCCCGCATTCCTACCGTCTACCAACTACTGACTACCGTCTACGTCTTCCTGCTTCTGCCCGGGCACGACGTGTCGTGCCCCTACGCTTCTTCTCTCCCTACGCCCGCGTCATCCGCTGCAGGGCCGTCGCGACGCCGGCCGCCACGCGGGCGTTCCGGCACACCACGAGCACCGTGTCTTCACCCCCAATTGAGCCGACCACGCCATCGAGGGCGGCGGCGTCAATCGCGGCCGCCAGCGGCTGGGCCTGCGCGAGGTTGGTCCTCAGGACAACGAGTTGTCCCGCGCGGTCGATTCCAACCAGCAATTCCGCCACTGCGTGCTGCAGGCGTGCGGCGGCAACGATCGGGTTGGTGACCTCGCCGCCCGGACGGTGGTACGCCCCGTCCGCCGCGTTCTTGACCAGCCCCATCTCTTTGAGATCGCGCGACAGCGTGGCCTGAGTGACCGAGAATCCGCCCGCGCGCAGCTTCCTCCGGAGATGCTCGTGACTCGAGATCCGCTCGTGATCGACCAGGGCGAGAATGGCGGCTTGCCGTTGTGTCTTCATGGCCATGCACCTGACCGCATGAATATACATCGTGATGCATACTAAAGCAAGCGTGACGGGCAGTATGTGGAGAAAGTGCTTGACTGCCTGCGGGAATGGCCTGCATACTTATGCATTCCGTGACATGTTGATGCTGCAGGTTGATCGCGCCCCCATTCGTGTCGGTATCGCCGGAGCCACCGGGTACGCCGGCGTCGAACTGGTGCGCCTGCTCGCCCGGCATCCGGCCGTGCGCCTGACGCTCGCGACGTCTTCGGGCCGCCGCGATCCCATCCGGCTCCCCGCGCTGGCGAAGATCTGGGACGACCCCATCGGACCTCTCGACACCCGGGCGCTGGCGGAGGCCTGCGACGTGGTGTGCCTGGCCCTGCCCGAACACGCCTCGGCGGCACTTGGCACCGAACTGGTCGCATCGGGCCGACGCGTGATCGATCTGTCCGGCGCCTTCCGGGTCCGCGACGCGGCCGCTCGATCGGCGTGGTATCCCGATACCGTCAGCGTGCCCGACGGCACTCTCTACGCTCTGCCCGAACGGTGCGGAGCGGCGCTCGCGGAGGCAAGACTCGCATCCTGTCCTGGCTGCTACCCGACAGCGGCCTTGCTGGCGCTGCTTCCGCTGGTGGACTCGCATCTGATCGAGGGCGACGTGATCATCGACGCCAAATCGGGCATCTCGGGCGCGGGCAAGGCGCCGAGCGATCGGACACACTTCTCCGAGACCCATGGCAGCGTGGCCGCTTACGCGGTGGCCGGCCACCGTCACGGTGTCGAGATGGAACAGGAGCTGGGCCGAGCCGTCACGTTCGTGCCGCACCTGGTCCCGCTCAACCGAGGAATCTTCGAGACCATCTACGCCAGGCTCGCTCCGGGTGCGACCGCCGCGTCGATTGCTCAGGCGTTTGATGCCGCGTACACCGGCGCCCCCTTCGTTCGGCTGTGCGGCGACGCGCTGCCGGAAATCAAGCACGTGGCCTACACCCACTTTTGCGACATCGGCTGGCGCGCAGACGAGGGCGCGCGCCGGCTGATCGTCGTGTCGTGCCTCGATAACCTGCTGAAGGGCGCCGCCAGCCAGGCTGTGCAGAATCTGAATCTGATGCTCGGACTCGACGAGCGGACGGGGTTGTCTGCATGAGCCGGCCAACGATTCTCAAGCTGGGCGGCGAACTGCTCGAAGAGGTGGACGCCATGCAGGCCATCGCCGCGACAATCGCTTCGATCGCCCGGCGCGTCCCGCTGGTGGTCGTTCACGGCGGCGGCCGCGAAATCGATGCCGCGCTGGTGGAATCCGGCATTTCAAAACGGCAGGTTGACGGGATCCGCGTAACCGACGAGGCGACACTGACGGTGGTGGTACGCGTGCTGGCCGGAACCATCAACACGAGACTGGTGGCGGCCATCGCCGCAGCCGGCGGTCAGCCGGTCGGGTTGACCGGCGCGGATGCGAACGTCGCTCCGGTCGAAGCCGCGCCACCCATGCGCACGGCCGCTGGAGACACGGTGTCGCTTGGCCGCGTGGGACGTCCCGTCAACAATGGTGTCCCCCACCTGTTGCATCACCTGCTGGCGGGGCGCTATGTGCCGGTGGTCGCCAGCATTGGCGCCGACACGGCCGGTTCCCTCTACAACATCAACGCCGACACGATGGCCGGCGCACTGGCCGAGCGGCTCTGGGCAGAGCGCCTGGTCATCGCGGGCACTTCGTCTGGCGTGGTGGATCACGACGCGCGCACGATCGGCGAACTCAGCGCATCGGTCGAGCAGAAGCTGATCGAATCGGGCACGGCCAATGCCGGCATGCTCGCCAAGCTGCAGGCGTGCCGCGCGGCGCTCAGAGCCGGGGTCGGCTCGGTGTTGATCGTCAACGGCCGGGACCCATCGCGACTCGAATCGGCGGTCATTTGGGGTGAGTCCGGCGACGGCTCACTAACCAGGGTGGTGCCATGACGTCTCCACTGTCCATCGAATCTGGCGCACGGGATTCTCAGGTGAAGGCGCTCGAACAAGAGCACCTTCTCCAGACGTATCGCCGGGCTCCGGTCGTCTTCAGGCGCGGTGAAGGCGTCTACCTCTACGACAACCGCGGCCAGCGCTATCTTGATCTGATCTCGGGCATCGGCGTCGTATCGCTGGGTCACGCCAATCCCGCCCTGGCGGCCGCACTGGCGGATCAGGCCCGGACGCTGATCCACACGTCGAACCTCTACTACCACGAACTGCAGGGTCAGGTCGCTGCCCTGCTCACCGCGCTCTCTGGCCTTCCGCGTGTCTTCATCTGCAACAGCGGCACGGAAGCGGTCGAGGCGTGCCTGAAATTCGCGCGCCGGTTCTGGTACACCTCGGGCGATCGCCGGCGGAATGGATTCGTGGCGCTCGAGCACGGATTCCACGGCCGGACCATCGGCTCGCTGTCGGTGACCTGGGACGAACACTACCGCGCGCCCTTCGAGCCGCTGCTCGGCAACGTGACGTGGGTCCCGGCCAGCGACGCCGACGCGCTCGACGCGGCGGTGTCGTCGACCACAGCCGCCATCATCGTGGAAGCCGTGCAGGGAGAAGGCGGCATCCGGCCGCTCAGCGCGGAGATGGCCGCCGCCCTCGAGCGCTCGCGCGACCGCACCGGCGCGTTGATCATCGCAGACGAGGTCCAGTGCGGTCTCGGGCGGACGGGCAGCACGTTCGCGTACCAGCGCCTGGGCATCCATCCTGATCTTGCGGCCGTCGGCAAAGCCCTCGGTGCGGGCGTGTCGGTCGGTGCCGCACTGGTGTCGCAGCCGGTGGCGTCAGCGATCTCCTTTGGCGACCACGGCACGACCTACGGCGGGAACCTCCTGGCGTGCCGGGCGGCGCTCGTCTTTCTCGAGGCGCTCACCAGCGGCGGCCTGCAGGAGCACATCCGCGAAGTCGGCGGACAGTTCGGCGAGGGCTTGCGGGCGCTGGCCGTGAAGCACCCGATGGTTCGCGAGGTTCGCGGCGCCGGCCTCATGTGGGGGCTTGATCTGAAGGTCGATGCGGCCCCCGTCATCGATGCGGCGCTCGAGCGCGGATTGCTCGTCAATCGGACGGCGGGCACGGTGGTGCGCATGCTTCCGCCGTTTGTGATCACCTCCGCCGAGTTGGACCAGGCACTGGTGCTGCTGGACGGCGTGCTCGCCGACATCGCGAGAGAGGCGGTCACGTCATGATCGTGCTTCCCGTCCTCGCCACGGTGCCGCAGGCCGCGGCGCCAGACTTGCGGCCGCCGCCCGATACCGGCGCGCCCGAGGTGCGACTGGCCACGGTCGGCGATGCGCCGTTCATCCATGGCCTGATCGCGCGTTATCAGCACGCCGGACATCTGCTGCCCCGCTCGCCTGGCGACACGGTGACGCACGCGTCGCGCTTTGTCGTCGCCATCAAGGATGGCACGGTGCTCGCCTGCGCCGAACTGGCCCCCCTCAGCCGCGGCGTCGCCGAAGTGCGGTCACTGGTGGTGGATGAGGCGGCGCGCGGCCTGGGTGTGGGCCGGATGGTCATCGAGCAACTGAGGCGCCGCGCGCGCAGCGTCCACTATGGAACACTCTGCGCATTCACGCACGACCCGCGCTTCTTCGTCAGACTGGGCTTTTCAATCGTGCCGCACTCCTGGCTGCCCGAGAAGGTGTCGGCCGATTGCTGGAGCTGCGCGCTCTTCCAGAAATGCGGCCAGTACGCAATGGTTGACACGCGGGTCGGCCCGCGTCCTGCAACGGCGGTCTTCGGGGAGATCTTCTCGTGAACACGTTCGTCCCGCCCGGCGTCACGATCGATCACGTCCCGGGCGGCATCACCGCGCCATCCGGCTTTCGCGTCGCGGCCTGCGCATCCGGCATCAAGAAAACCGGAGGACTCGACCTCGCGCTGATCGTCTCCGACGCTCCGGCATCGGCCGCCGGCGTCTTTACGACCAACAGAGCCCAGGCCGCCTCGGTGCTCGTCTCCCGCGAGCATCTCGCCGCGTCTGGCGGCCTCGCCTCCGCCATCATCGTCAACAGCGGATGCGCGAACGCCTGCACCGGGCCCGAAGGGCTGGCCGTCGCGCGGGGGTCGGCCGCTTTCGTCGCGTCGGCCGTCGGCTGTCGGACCGAACAGGTACTGGTCGCCTCGACGGGCGTCATCGGCGTGCAACTGGACCTCGACAAGATCAAGAGCGGGACGACGCTGGCCGCCAGGGCGCTCTCCCGTGACGCCCATCACGAGGCGGCGCTTGCCATCATGACGACGGACCGCGAGCCGAAGGAAACAGCGGTCAGGGTGTTGACGGCGGCGGGGGCGTTTCATATTGGCGGGATCGCCAAAGGCGCCGGCATGATCGAGCCGCACATGGCAACCATGCTCGGATTCCTGACGACCGACGCGTCGGTCGATCCGGCAGTCCTGCGACGGGCGCTGGTCGAGGCGGCCGAAGTCACGTTCAACGCGATCAGCGTCGATGGCGACACGTCAACCAACGACACCGTCTTCCTGCTCGCGAACGGGGCGAGCGCGGTCGTCATCGAAGGCAACCTGTATCAGGCGCTCGTGGCCGGGCTCGTAGAGGTATGCGGCTTCCTCGCAAGGGCGATTGTCCGCGGCGGCGAGGGGGCGACCAAGCTGGTGTCGATCACCGCGAGCGGGGCCGCAACCCCTGAAGACGCCAGGCGGGCAGCCCAGGTGATTGCCAATTCGCTGCTCGTGAAGACCGCGATCCACGGAGCCGATCCCAACTGGGGCCGGTTGGTCGCCGCTGCCGGCCGGGCCGGTGTCGCGTTTGACGTCGAGCGGGCGCAGGTTCGGGTCGGGCCTGTTGTGCTGTTCAGCGGCGGCATCCCCCATGACGACCGCGCGCCGGAGGCGGCCAGCTACCTGGCAGGCAGCGAGATCGATATCGAGGTCAACCTCGGCGGCGGCGGATCGAGTTCAGCTACGGTCTGGACGTGCGACCTCAGCGCGGAGTACGTCCGGATCAATGCGGAATATCGGACATAGGCACCTTCCTCCTCCCATTTCGCGCGCGACAAACGGCGGCCGGAAGTGTATCTTCTACGAATCTCACGCTACCCTTCGGCTCAGTCGTGTTGAGCACAACCTCAGCCCAGGCCCCCATCCATCGTGGTGGTTCTGAGCCGGCGGCGAACACGACACATGTGAGCTCTGGGTAGAGAACGAGGCTGGACGCCTGCTCCATGGAGGTCGTCATGCGCGTGCTGTCCGGGCTGATCTTCCTGGCCTTCGTCTGTTTCACCGTCCTCGTCCTGCCTATTCTGGCCTTTCTCAGGACGCATCGCCTGCGGAACGAATTGGACGAGCTGCGCGCCGAACTGGCGCGGCGGGGCGACGATCTGGAGCGAGTTCGCTCCACACTGCACAAGCTCATGGCGGAACGGCCCGGAACAGCGGCCTCCGTGCCGACTGATGCGGGTCGAGTGACGCCGCTGGCTCCCGCAGCCTCAGTTGCCGGCATCACCGACGCCGCTCCGCGTGTGGCGTCGTATCAGAAGCCGGTGGCGGCCGCACCGCCCATTGTCGCGCCTGTGCCCTTGACGACCGCGTCTTCGGCCGACCGCGGCCCCGCCCCGGCGGCGGACGTATCGACTCCGGAGGGTGCGACCCGCTCGCTCGGCGGCGTGTCGGCTGAGACAGTTCCCGGTCCCTCCGCGCCGCCGGTTCAGGCCGACCGCGTATCCGACACGCTCGAGACCACGATCGGGGGGCGCTGGCAGCTGTATGCGGGGATGGCGGTGCTGTTGCTCGGCCTGGGGTTCTTCATCAAGTACGCCTTTGACAACCAGTGGATCAACGAGACGACCCGCGTGGTGCTGGGCGGCGTCATCGGGATCGGCATGGTCACTGGCGGCTTGGCGATCTCGGGCCGGGGCTACCGCCTCTATGGAGAGATCGTCGCGGGTGGCGGCTTTGTCGCGATGTACTTCTCGACCTACGCGGCGTTCAACTTCTACGGCTTGGTGGCGCAGCCCGTCGCGTTCGGATTGATGGTCATCATCTCGGTTGGCGCTGCCTTCGTCGCGGACCGGGAGAGCTCGCAGGGCCTTGCCTTTGTCGCCGTGCTCGGCGGATTCGCGACCCCGTTTCTCGTGGGCCGCAACGAGGATGCCCAGGTGGTGCTGCTCACGTACGACGCGATCCTGGTTGCCGGAACCATGCTGCTGGCCCAACGCCGGAGCTGGCCGGCCGTGAATCTGGCGAGCTACCTGCTGACGTTTCTCACGTTTGCCGCCTGGGCCTCGCGGTACTACACGCCCGACAAGTACGTCACGACCGAGGTGTTCCTGACGATCTTCTGCGGGATGTTCGCTTACCTGCTCTGGACCACCAGGCGTGCCCGCACCGAAACGGGCGACATCGTCTCGGTGGTGTTGTGGACGGCCCCCGCCGCGTTTCATGTCGCGTCGCTCAATAACCTCCTGCCGCACTCGTTGCCGCTGCTCGTCTACCTGACGATCGTGACGCTGGTCGGCGTGCTGGCGAGTGTGAAGTTCGATAGAGCGTGGGTGAGGCTGGCGGTGTTTGCGGTGACGACCCCCGTGTTCCTGGAGTGGCTGACGAGGCACACCACGCCTGGCTGGCGCGTGGGCAGCCTGGTGGTGATGCTGGCGATGTACGGGATGCACTTGATCGCGCAGGGCGAGCGGATCAGCCGAAAGGGCTCGGACCAGTGGCCCGTCGGCGACCTGGTGCTCTTCCACGCCAACGGCCTCGCGCTGTTTGGCGGAGCCTACCTGGTCGTCGATGCGTTTGCGCCACAGATGGCCTCGTCGCTGGCGCTGGGTCTGGCGCTATGGCATTTCGGCATGGCGTGGTACTTCGGCGCGCTCACGGGCGACGCCGGCCCCAACAGCCTGGCGCTTGGATTCGCCTTCGTGGGCTTCGCGATCGGCCTGGAGTTCGACGACTGGATGAGGATCGTCGGATGGACCGCGGAATCGGTGGCCGTGGTGTGGGTCGGGCTGCGGACCAGACGCGACTGGATGCGCCTCGGCGGAACCTTGCTGCTGGCGGGCACGACCGTCCGGCTGATGTCAGTCGGGTTCTTCGATGCAGCGGCCGGATTCACACCGGTCTTCAACGCCCGCTTCGGCGTCACGCTCGTCATCGTTGCCGCCTGTTACGCGCTGGCGTATCTCCACAAACGCGAGGGAGCCGACTTGGGCGATCGTGCCGCTCCCGAAATCGGCATGTTCATCATCGCAGCCAACCTGTTGACGGTGCTGCTCATCTCGACCGAGATCAGCTTCTACTGGCGGATGCGGGCGGCTGAGGACGCCAACGCTGATCTCGCCAGGCTGACCTCTCTCTCGGTTGCCTGGGCCATCTACGGGACGGCTCTCATCATCGTCGGCATCAACCGGCGGTACGCGCCGGTGCGCTATCTGGCGCTCGCGCTGCTCGCGCTCACCGTGGGGAAGGTGTTCCTGGTTGACCTGTCGAGGCTGGGCAGCATCTACCGCATCATCGGCTTCATCGGCCTGGGACTGGCACTCCTGCTGGGCTCGTGGCTGTATCAGAAGTACCGCGGCGTGATACTGGGGACGGACAGATAGACAGCCCCGTCCCCGTCCCTCACACCATCGTGCCTTCCGGGTACTGCAGCGCCAGTCGCAGCTCCTTCGAGAGCGCGTCGACCGAGGTGCTCTTCTTCCAGGCGCCTTCGGTTTCGAACCGGAGATCTCCGATGCGGTGGCCCCACGGCGAGATCACGCGCCCGATGGCCCGGAAGTCGGTGCGATCGACGTGTTCCTGATCGAGGCGGCGGACCACCTCCGGTGCGACGCGAATGAAGGCGCGAAGGGCGGCGGACGACTTGATGGAGTACTTCCGCCCGTTCCACGCCGCGACGAACACGAGCGCGATCTGCTTGAAGTAATTGACGAAGAACCGCTTGGATTCTTCCTGGAAGTCCTGCGTCTTCCGTGAACCGCCGAAGGCTTCCGACTGGAACAGCCGCTTCAACTCCTGTGCCATCGGCGCCTGGGCGACGTGCCCTTTGCCGACGCCAAGCAGCTTGATGTCCCCGCAAAGCGGCGACTGTTCGCGTTCGTTGAGCGCGCGCACGATGTCGTGGGCGGCCGCAAGACTATCGTCCCTGTACAACTGGCGCCCCGACAGGCTCACCAGATGCGAGGAGTTCAGCCTCGTGTGCTTGGCGTTGATGGTGACGAACATCTGCACGATGTGGTCTTCCGGGAGCTGGTCGAAGATCACGGCTGGCACGGTGAACATCTCCTTGCCAAAACGCTCGATGTCGGCATGCATCGCCAGCAGACGATGCTGACCGTCGATCGCGCGCAGGATCCCTTCCCGCGCGGGCACGTTGAGAACGCCCAGCGGCGAGCCCTCCTCGACCGGATCAAACGAGAGCTTCTCGTCGCATGAGATGATGACGGCGCCGGGAATCGACGGCAAGTCGCGCGCCACTCGGCACTGCTCGAAGTACTGAACCAGTTCGTCAATCTTGCGGCGGATGATCTGCCGCTGGTAGGCCTTGTCGCTCGCGCCGATGCGACGTTCGAGCAGGTCCCAGTTCACCTTGGCCGTCGAGATCGGTCGCTTCTTGCCCCGGACAGCGGGATGCGTCTGTTCGCCGTAAGTGAGCACCTCGAACCTCACGAGCTTGTCGATATCCTTCGCGGTGAGCGACGCCTGGTAGAACCGCACGCCGAACTGCTGCATCTGGATAGCAGACACCTTGATCATTGAGGACCACCATGTGAAAACCGCCCGTGAAATCAGGCGGATCGCCAACAACAAGTCCGGGAACTCTACGCTCCGGGCGCGATTCTATGGCCCAAGTGCCCCAATCTCAATGGTTTTCTGGCCGGAATCCTTACGACTTGTCGGTGCGGGGTCGCATAACGACGGCGCTGTTACGGCTAACTAGTTCTTACACAATAAGTTACAAGCCATTTACGAAGAGGTTCGGGATGAGTTCATGGCGGGAAGAAGTGGTTGAGGGCCGGTGCGTCGTTCCGGCCCTCAACCTCGAGATGGTGGCCCCTTCGGCTCGAACTGCGCGACGAACCACGCGGTTCGCGGCGCATGCCGAGCTCAGGGTAGTCGTGCTAGAAGCGGTACGTCAGCTTTGTGTAGAGCACGTGGGCCTTGTACGGGCCGCTGTCCGCTTTCATGAAAATGGAAACACCGAACGGCATCATCGTCGTGCCGCTCGTGTAGGCGTCGGCGAAGCTGTACTTCTCGTAAGTGTAGTAGGCGCTCAGTTCGATCCGCTCGTTCGGGATGGGCTCGAACCCCCCGGTGTACGCGGCCCGCACGCCGAAGTCCGTCAGGCGGACTGGGGCTCGGTAGCCCTGGCTCGCCAGGAGGCGACCAGTCGCGTCTTGAAGACGGTGACGCGGTAGAGCAACGCCGCAAACATCATGAACGCGGCCAGTGATTGCCACACGAACAGCCGCTGGTGCAACGGGTGCGAGAAGATGCCGTAGGCGATCTCGACGTGAATCCAGTAGACGAACAGCGACGACCGGCCGAATTCCAGCATCGGGCTGGACGCCGGGTTCCTGGGTTCGGATGACAGCGGGCGCTGGACATAGAGATAGATGGCGCACATCAACACCAGCATGATGCCGATCTTGATCGAGAAGTACGCCGGTGACGTCGTCCAGAAGTTCGACAGGCCTGGCGGATACGGCGACGGAAGACAGGCCCCGCCACACCCGCCCGCGACGAGGAGCATGCCGGCGGCGAAGAACCACCGGTTGATCCGCCATTCCTCGGCAGCCGTCTTCGCAAGCGTCAGAATCTCGCCGAACAGAGCGCCGGCAAACACAAACCCCGTCCACGGAAAGAACGTGAAGACGCTCATCTTCGGGACCGGCGTGATGTACCAACCGAAGACGATCGCCTCAGGCCACGTCAACATCCGAACCAGCGGCGTCACCGCCGTGAACGCGATCGCCAGCGCCGCAAACGTCGCCAGCCGGACCCCGCGATTCGACAGCCGGCCCCAGAGGTACGCCGCCGCGGCAATGGCCGGCCCCATGATGTTGAGGATGTCCGCCTTGAAGATGCCCCGCAGCGTGGCGCCGGGACTCAGGATGAAGCTCTGCAGCCGAAAGAGGAACGCCAGTCCGAAGATCTCCCATCCGCGCCTCTGAACCGATCGGGCGGCCTGTGTCCGATCTCCGGTCCGCCTGGCCCGCGCCGCACCCGCCATCACGACCGACACGCCGGCAAGAAACAGGAACATCGGAGCCGCAAGTCCGCCGAAAAAATCGGCCACGAAATATGCTGACGTCTTGCGTTCGGTCACCCGTGTCCATGCGTCGAGCGAGTGAATCTCGACCATGAACAGGACGCTCAACCCACGCATCCAGTCGATGTAGGCGCGACGATTCTGGGTAGGGGCCACCGGGGCTGTCTCTCCTCTCATCGGCCCAGTCGTCGTCTCTGGGTCTGATCTTGCCAAGCGAAACGGTGATTGGTCACCCCGGCGTCAACTCGCAGGTTCGATGCTCGTGATCAGTTCGATGTCCTGGCGCAGGGAATGCCACACCGAGCAGTACTTCTCGCGCGACAAATCGATGGCGCGCTGGATCTGATCGGGCGAGGCGTCGGTGTCGAGCGCGAAGCGCATCTCCACCCGAAGGAAACGGCGTGGATCCTCGTCGGCCCGGTGTCCCACCAGATGCGTGGACAATGCGCGCACGGCGTGCCGTCCCTTGGTCAAGATGGCCACCAGGTCGATGCTCATGCAACCCGCCAGGGCCGACGCAAGCGCGATGACCGGCGAGGGGCCGGCCTGGTTGCGCCCATCGAGCACCCACGCATGTGTGCTGTCGCGGGCTGTGAACGCCAGTCCGCTGTTCCAGGTCAGATCGACGATGGCAGGAGGTTTGGTGTCGGCCATGATTCCGACGATTCTACCCGATGTCGCAGCCGCTGCCGGCGTGGATGTTACACTCGGGATTGGGGATTCCCGCCTTTGCCGATCCTGGGCACTGCAGGCTCCGGCGCGGCAGGCGGGATTCGGGGGGCTCAGGAGAACTGAATGACCTATCGACGTGTGAGTCTGGTTGGTCTCGCCGGCGTCCTCTGCGGCGGCGTGTTCGTGGCCGCCTCGGCACCCTTCGCAGGCCAGGCCTCGCCGCCGCAGGTGACGGTCTTCAAGTCGACTACGAAGATTGTCCCAATCTACGCGACGGTGACCGACGATCAGGACCGGCTGATCCCCGATCTGACGAGGGCCGATTTCGAAATCCTCGATAACAGCGTGCGGCAGGAGATCTCGGTGTTCGAGAGCCGGTCGCAGCCGATCACGTCGATCGTCATGCTGGATACGAGCGGCAGCATGACCGACTCGCTGGCGCTGGTGAAGGCTGGGGCCGAACAGTTCCTGGAGCGGCTGCTGCCACAGGACAAGGCCCAGGTGGGCGCCTTCAACGACAAGATCCAGTTCAGCGGCACGTTCACCTCGAATCGGGACGACCTGGTGGCGGCGCTCAAGGACATCGACTTCGGATATCCGACGCGGCTCTACGACGCCATCGATCAATCCGTCGATCGGCTTGTCGACATCGAGGGCCGGCGGGTCATCGTGCTGCTCACCGACGGTGAGGACAACAGCAGTAAGAAGGGTCAGGGCGAGGTGCTCGATCGGGCGCGGCGGGAAGAGGTGATGATCTACGGAATCGGACTCGAGTCCGTGTACTTCGACGGCGTGCGCAAGGTGCGCACGAGCCCCGACAGAGTGCTGCGGAGGATGGCCGAGGAAACCGGCGGCGGGTACTACCGGCTGCCCGCCTCGCCAGAACTCAGCAGCGTCTTCACCCGCATCGCGCTTGAATTGCACCGCCAGTACGTGCTCGGCTTTTCGCCGACAACGCTTGACGGCAAAGTGCACAAACTCGCGGTGACCGTGAAACGTCCGGGCATGAAGACCCGGGCGCGGAAGTCGTACGTCGCCGTTGGAGACGCGCCGGCCGGGCGACCGCGGTACTCCCCGTAGTCCTCACGCCCTGACGGGCTCTGGTATCATCGCCCCATGGCAGACGAGGCGTTGTCGGAGCAGGAGTTTCGCGTCAAGGCCGACGAGGCGATTGAAGCGGCCCAGCACGCGCTATTGGGCTTGGCTGATGCCGAAGGGTTCGAGCTCGAAATCCAGGGCGGCGTGCTGAACGTGCAGTTCGAGGAGCCAACCGCCGCGCGCTTCGTCGTCAGCCAGAACGCGCCGGTGCGCCAGATCTGGGTATCGGCGCTCGTGCGCAGTTTCAAGCTCTCGTGGTCACCGGAACTCGGCGCCTTCGCGCTCAACGGCGAGTCGCTGACCGCGCTCCTCGTGCGCCTTACCCACGAGCACTTGGGACACTGACGGGCGCTACAGTCGAAATCCCTCTCCGAGCGGGTCGTCATCGTCGACGATGAACGTGTGCTCGCCCGTCACCCAGGCCGAGCCTTCCAGTTCGGGCACGATCGCGTCGAGATCGCCGACGTGCGTGCGTGAAGCGACTCGGCCCGAGAACACCGTGCCGATAATGCTCTGATGGCGGAACGGCCTGTCTGGCGGGAGCATTCCCATCGCATCGATGACCGCCATCACGGCGCAGGTTCCGGTCCCGCAGGGCGACCGGTCCACCTCCGCGTCGGCGAATACGGTGACGTTCTTCAGGTCGGCGTCCTCGCCGTCCGGCGGGCCTGTGAAGATGGTCCCGTAGATGCCATTGAGGCCGCGATCGTCAGGATGCTCGACCGTGACGGCGGCCTCCACGGCGTGCTTGATCTCCATGCCCGCGCGGCGCAAGTCGGCAAGCCGGTTTGCCAGAACGGGGATGCCCGCGGCTTCGGCATCAACGATGGCGTAGAAGGCGCCGCCAAACGCCACATCGACGCGAATCGTCCGCCCGCCCACGCTGACCGCGAGCCCCGGATGCAGCACGAACGACGGCACGTTCAGGAAGCGCACGCTGTTGACGCGGGTCTCCGGCCCGGAACGGCTCTTCGATCCTTCGCGCGGCGTGACCTGCGCGATCGCCAGCACCAATCCGGCCGGCGCGTCGAAGGTGATCTGCCCGGGCTGCCGCGGATGGATCAGGCTCCGCTCGATCGCCACGGTCGTCACGGCAATGATGCCGTGACCGCACATCGTGCTGTAGCCGTCATTGTGCATGAACAGCACGCCGGCGTCGGCCTCCGGCGACACCGGTTCGGTCAGCACCGCTCCGTACATGTCGAGGTGACCTCGCGGCTCCTGCATCAGGCTCCGCCGGATCCGATCGGCGTAGGTCCTGACCCAGCGTCGCTTCTCGAGCATCGTGCGGCCCTTCGGCGTCGGGAAGCCTTCAACGATCAATCGGAGCGGCTCGCCGGCTGCGTGGGCATCGATGGTCTTGTAGCACCGCATTGCTTCGAGTCCTCTGTTCAAGTCGATTCGCGCGAGTATACTCCCGCAGCGGCGGAACAAATGTGCGTTCCCGCCGTCAGTAAGGGATGAACAGACTGCCTTCCTGTTGCAGGATATGATCGAGGCGCTCGAGGGGATTAGCGGCTTGGAGATCTCTTGATGGCGAAGAAACCTTCGTGGGGACTCATCATTCTCGGGATCGCGGCACTGGTCGTGGTCGTCGGGGTGGGACTTGTCGCCGTCGCCGGTTACGTCATCTACCAGCAGTTCGCGTTCCAGACAACGACCACGTCGGTCTCATCCGCCGAGGACGAACTGGCTCAGGTAGCCGCGCGGTTTGCCGATCAGCCGCCGCTGCTCGAGATTCGCGACGGAGAACCGGTCCTCAACCGGCAACGCCAGAGATCGAGCGGCGCAGCCAAGCCCATCGACGCCCTCCATATCATCGTATGGCAGCCCGACGAGCGAAGACTCGTCAAGCTCAACATTCCGTTCTGGCTGCTCCGCCTGACCAGGGGCCGGCCCATACGACTGTCGGGGCATGGGAGTGACGGCGAGAGCGATCCGATCAGTCTCCACATTACGGCCGGGAATCTCGAGCGTTACGGCCCGGGGCTGGTGATGAATCACAAGGACGCCGACGGCAAGCGCGTCCTCGTCTGGGCGGAGTGAGGCTCTAATCGCCAATCACACGATAGTGTCTCTTTCATTGATTACGGTACACAAGTTACGTCGCCGGCCGGCGCCAGCGACAGCCGTGTGATGCGCCCGGTCTGTTCATTGAGCGACAGCCGCAGTACCAGCGGGCCGTGCGCGCACGACAGCCGCACGCCCGCGGTGCTCGAACCGTCGCCGTCGAGCACGTCCCCGATCGCGCAGGCGCCCCACGCCGATGCGGCCGTCAGCCGCGCAGCAACGGCCCGCACGTCCATTCCCGGGCCAAGCATCGACCCGAGCGCCGCCTCATCCGGGTGTCCCACCATCGACACGACACGAACCGCGACATCGCTCAGCCTCCCGGCGAGCGGCATGATCGACGCCATCGACAGCGACTGCACCCGGGGCGGCATCGTCGGGGCGAGCGTGATGCCGACTCGCAGCCACCCGCGATCGCAGGTCATCTTCCAGACGCCGCGCAGCGCATTCTCGACATCGAACGCGGCATCGGGCCGGCATGCTCCGTGTCGCACGCGCAGTTGATCGACTTGGGCGCGGCGCCGCTCCTTCGAATCATCCAGAAACAGGTTATCTGCCGCGATGCTCTCCGCCAGGTTGTCGTCCCAGCCGGTGATGAGTGTGGACACCGCACTCTTCGCGGCCAGCAGTGCCGGCGACGGCTGCGGCGCACGAGGCTGCAGCCCCCCGGTCGCCGCCAGCAGATCGACCACGTCATCGGCCACCCGTCCCCAGCTCGTGTACGTGAGGTTGCCCATCGCGATGATGGCGACGCCGTGCTCGGGCAGCCAGCGCATGTGCGAGCCGAAACCCGGCAGACCGCCGCTATGAGCCACCAGGTGGCGCTGGTCGCAGCTCTGCCAGACTCGAAGACCAAACGCGTAGCCGCCCGTGTTGAGGCGAAGCGGCGCGTCGACCTGATCGCGCGTGACCGTGGCCGGCGATGGCCTCCACACC
Organism: Acidobacteriota bacterium; assembly: GCA_026393755.1. Classification (NCBI taxonomy): domain Bacteria; kingdom Pseudomonadati; phylum Acidobacteriota; species Acidobacteriota bacterium. The sequence goes on along the minus strand of JAPKZO010000031.1, from coordinate 3,936 downwards.
TGCTGCATCTCGCGCACCGAACTGCGGCGGAGCGGTCCGGTGTCAGCGTCGTCGCGGGGCGGCCACGCCGACATCAGGAAACCGACGTACCGGGCAAGGTCCGTGGTCGACGTCAGCATGCCCCCCATGGCGCCGAATGCGCCATCGGGGAGCGACGGTTCGTCTTTCCATTGGCCGTCTTCGAGCCGATAGCCGTGCGCCATTCGATCGGCAGGCACGCGGGCAGAATCGAGCGTCGTGGCGGTCATGCCGAGCGGCGTCAGGATATTGCGCTGCACATAGTCACGGTACGGCATGCCGGATACTCGGGAAACGATGCGCCCGAGGATCGCAAAGCCGAAATTCGAATACTCGTAGGCCAGGCCGGGAGGATTCGAGAACGGGATGCCGCGCTGGAGCATCTCGACCATTTGATCGTCGGTCACTGCCAGCTGCCGGTCGCCCCACGGGTTGTCTTCCGGGAAACCCTCGGCGTGAGACAGGAGGTGTCGGATCGTGATGCGCGGCGAATCGGCGGTCGGGTACTTGAGCGCGCCGAGCTGGGGCACGTACCGCTCGGCCGGATCATCCAGCGACAGCTTTCCCTCGTCTCGCAGTTTGAGGATTGATATCGCCGTGAAGCTCTTCGTCATGGACGCGATCCGGAACACCGTCTCGGCGTCGACCGGGGCCTTCGATGCAACGTCGCGATACCCGGCGCTCCCTGAGTGGACGAGCTTGCCGTCGATCAGGATTCCCCACGCGATGCCGGGCACGCGGTTTCTTGTCGCGAACTGCCGGAACAGCTGATCGATCCCGGGAAGCGCGCCTGTCAGTTTCGCGATGCGGTCTGCGTTCGGGAACTGCGGCGGCGGAGCGGCGGAGACCGAGGCCGGCTGCTGCGCAGCAAGACCGATAGTAGTCGCCGCAGCGAGCGTTATCATCACGACCGCGCGAATCAAGCGTTCCCGGATCATTGGCACTGCTCCTTGCCGTGGTCCGGGCACGGCATGCCGTGCCCCTACACATTCCTTCTTCTTCTTGCCTCTGTCACCGCATCGGTCAGACAATGTCCACATGTTACTTCCCAGCATCGACGAAAGCACCCTTCGCGCTTGCGTCTCACCGGCCGACGCCATCGCCGCAGTACGAGCCGCGTTTCGAGCCGATGGCGAGGGCCGCACCAGCGTGCCCGCCGTCATCAATCTGCCCATCCCGGGCACGAACGGCGAGTTCCACGTCAAGACAGCCTGGGTGGAGGGCTTGCCGGTGGTGGCGGTGAAGGTGGCGTCAGGATTTTACGACAATCCGGCCCGCGGGCTGCCGACCGGTTCAGGGCTGATGGCGTTATTCGACGCACAGACGGGGATGCCCGTGGCGCTGCTGTTCGACAACGGGTTTCTCACCGACATCCGCACGGGCGCGGCTGGTGCGGTGGCGGCCGAATGTCTCGCCAGGCGGGAGATCACGACGGCGGGTGTCGTCGGATCCGGCGTGCAGGCCCGGCATCAGGTGCGATGTCTCATGGAGGTCCGGCCCTTCAGGCGCCTGCTCGCCTGGAGCCCGGACGGGATCGGTCTCGAGAGTTACTGCGCAGAAATGCGGGCGTCGCTGGGCATCACCGCGACGGTGGCGAGGGACGCGGCAGCGGTCTGTCGCGAAGCCGACGTGCTCATCACGGCCACTCCCGCGCGTGAGCCCATCGTGCGTGCCGAGTGGCTCACGCCCGGGCTTCACATCACCGCGCTCGGATCGGACACGCCTGGCAAGCAGGAACTCGAGGCGGCCTGTCTCGGGCGCGCGGACATGGTTGTGGTCGACCGGCTGTCCCAGTGTGCCCGCTTCGGCGAGCTGTCGCATGCGCTGCGATTGGGCGTGTTGAAGGAATCCGATGTCTGGGCGCAACTTGGCGATATTGTCGCCGGCCGGAAGCCGGGCCGGACCAGCGACGATCAGATCACAATCTGCGATCTGACCGGTGTGGGTTTTCAGGACACCGCGATCGCCGCGCTCGCGTGGGAACGCGTACGCGTGACAGGCCTCGCGCCCATCGTGAGGCCTGTTGGCATGGGAGATGTATGATGATTGGTACCGGTACGGGGATTCGAACCCCGGTCCCGTGGCTGAGAACCACGTGTCCTAACCCCTAGACGATACCGGCACTTGCCATCTGGAACCGGTTTCAAGACCCGTTCTCAAGGTCGCAGAACTGGCCGCTCACGCAGGTTTTGAAACCGTCCCCAGCAACTTCTTATTGTACCCGTACACCATATGTCCCTCAAGACGATTCTGCTGTTTGTCCTCGTTCTGCTCATCGTGGCCGGGGGCGCCGCTTACTATTTTGCGGGCCAGGCACCAGGGCCACTCGTCACGATACACGGGCCCTCGGTGATGGGCAGCGCCAGCGCCACGCTTGACGCGTCGGTCGACATGATGGGCACGCGCCTCACGAGGGTCGAGGCCAGGCTCGAACAGGCTGGAAAGCAGTTTCCGGTGTTTTCGCTGGCGTCACCCGGTGATGCGCGTTTTGTGCAGGAAGCGCCCGATCGCATGCGAATGACGCGGGCGGTGGTATCCAGCCAGTTTGCCGGCCTGAAGGACGGGACGGCGCGCCTCGTGATGACCGCGGAGCGCACGGTGCTCTTCGGTCTCCGCCGCGCAGAGTCCACTTCGTCGCGCGACGTACGGGTGCGGCTGACGCCACCGACGATCGCAGTCGTCTCGACGCACCACTATGTGAAGGTCGGTGGAGCCGAGATGATCGTGTACCGGGCTGCGCCCCCCGATGTGTCGTCAGGCGTGCAGGTGGGCGACCGCTACTATCCCGGCTTTCCGGCGGCTGGCATCGGCGGCGGAAAGACGCCCGATCCAACACTGCGTGTGGCGTTCTTCTCGCTGGGCTTTGATCAGGATCTCAACACGCGCATGACGCTGGTTGCGCGTGACGAAGCGGGCAACACGGTCGTGGCGGATTTCGATCACAAGACGTTGCCGGACAAGTTTGCGCGCAGCCGCGTGCCGATCGATGATGCGTTCCTCAGCCGCGTGGTGCCGCCGATTCTGCAGGCCACGCCCGAGTTGAAGATGCCGACCGGCACACCCGACGAGCGGCTGGCGGCCTTCCTGGCCATCAACAGTGACGTCCGCCGCAAGAACGCGCAGCAGATCGAGGCCGTCGCCCGAGACAGCGCCCCGGAGATGCTGTGGCGCGGCCCGTTCCAGCGCATGGCCCGTGCGGCGCCGGAAGCCGTGTTCGCGGATCATCGCACCTACCTGTACGGCGGGCGCGAAGTGGATCGGCAGGTCCACCTGGGCGCGGATCTCGCTTCGACACGGGGCGCGCAAGTCGTCGCTGCAAATGCGGGACGCGTGATGTACGCGGGATACCTCGGCATCTACGGCAATTGCGTCATCATCGATCACGGCATGGGGGTCGAGACGCTGTACGCCCACCTGTCGGCGATGGATGTCGAAAAGGGCGACAGCGTCAAGAGCGGAGAGACCATCGGACAGAGCGGCATGACGGGGCTGGCCGGCGGCGATCACGTGCACTTCACGACGCTGGTGGCTGGCCGGCCGGTCAATCCAGTCGAATGGTGGGATCCGCACTGGATCGCCGATCGCGTTGAACGCAAACTGTTCGAGGCTGGCCTCATTTCTGAGGCACCAACGGTGGCGGCCGAACCGGTCCGGAAGAAGCCGGCGCCCTCACATGCGAAGGCGAAGCCAAAACCGAAGCCCAGGGCTCGCCCTCCGGTCAAACCGCGTCCCAAGCGCTGACACGGGACTTGCCGGGAATGCCCCCGCCCGATCGGGCTAGACTGAAGTTCCATTGGTGAGTGCGCCTGATCTCCTGTCCGGTGAAGCAGATACGTGCTGCGCCGGGGATGCGATTCTGTCTACACGCCGTTACGCAATCGCTTTGAGCAGGTCGAGTGCACGCCGTTGGGCCTCGGT